>NZ_JBHIME010000019.1:0-79378 GCF_042193875.1 Bartonella sp. OC68QHHN
TCGTTTTGCTATTCGTGAAGGTGGTCGTACTGTTGGTGCCGGTATCGTCTCTAAGATCATTGAATAAATAATGCTTGTTGAAGGGATGTTAAAAGTGTTTTAGTTTTGAGAGTTAGGGGTATAGCTCAGTTGGTAGAGCGGCGGTCTCCAAAACCGCAGGTCGCGGGTTCAAGTCCTGCTGCCCCTGCCAAAGGGGAATAGAATTTTACGTATAGGGGAGTGGGTTTTGCTGCCTTTTTCGCTTTTTTTGATATGGGGCTTGTTTTTTTATGTGTGAAACGGTATTGAATAGGAAGTAAGGAAATTGCATAAGTCTAAAAGTTGGCTTTTGCATTTTATCCTGTTCATTTTGTTGTATAAAACACAATAGGGCTAGAGAGAGTATAGTGTGACGATGGCATCTAAAACCAATCCGATTATCTTTTTGAAGCAGGTTTATGCAGAAACAATTAAAGTGAAATGGCCTACACGTCGTGAGACGGTTATTTCTACTGTTATGGTTTTATTGGTAACTGCATTGGCTTCAGCTTTCTTTTTTATTGTAGATCAGGTTATGCATTTTGGTGTTTGGCGGGTTATTGATCTTCTGAAATATCTTTTTAGTTGAGAATGTAAGGAAGTGTGACTGTGGCAGCTCGTTGGTATATTGTTCAGGCGTATTCAAATTTTGAAAAGAAAGTAGCGGAAGCTATTGATAAGGAGGTAAAGCAAAAAGGACTTGATCATCTTTTTGAAAAGATTTTTGTTCCAACAGAGCGTGTTGTAGAGGTTCGTCGTGGACGCAAAGTTGATACTGAGCGAAAATTTTTTCCTGGTTACGTTCTTGTTCGTGCTGAGTTAACGGATGAAGTTTATCATCTTATTAAGAATACGCCTAAAGTGACAGGTTTTTTAGGATCAGATGCGCGTCCTGTTCCCATTTCTGATCGAGAGGTTGAGCAAATTCTCAAACAAGTTCAGGAAAGGGTTGAGTCTCCAAAGTCCTCTGTATTGTTTGAGATTGGAGAGCAAGTTCGCGTTGCTGATGGTCCTTTTGTCTCATTTAATGGAATTGTTCAAGAGGTTGAAGAAGAGCGTTCTCGTCTTAAGGTTGAAGTGCTTATTTTTGGGCGTCCTACGCCTGTTGATTTGGAATTTGGTCAGGTTGAAAAACTCTGATTGAGCTTAGAGTATTTTTAATTACTTTAAGGAAGGAGTGGGAGGTGATTTATGGCTTTTGTCGGCTTAATGATCCGAACCACGTGACTGCAGCGGGTGGCGGGCAAGATAAATTGTCAGTATACCAGTGAAATTAAAGGCAGATTGTTATGGCAAAAAAAAGTATAGGTCAGCTTAAGTTGCAGGTTCCTGCAGGAGCTGCTACTCCATCTCCACCGATTGGTCCAGCTCTTGGGCAACGTGGTATTAATATCATGGAATTTTGTAAGGCGTTTAATGCAGCTACACAAGAAATGGAAAAGGGAG
Organism: Bartonella sp. OC68QHHN; assembly: GCF_042193875.1. Classification (NCBI taxonomy): domain Bacteria; kingdom Pseudomonadati; phylum Pseudomonadota; class Alphaproteobacteria; order Hyphomicrobiales; family Bartonellaceae; genus Bartonella; species Bartonella sp. OC68QHHN. Next base: position 1,465 of record NZ_JBHIME010000019.1, read on the forward strand.
CACCGATTCCAGTTGTTATTACGTATTACCAAGATAAGTCTTTCACATTTTCTCTCAAAACGCCTCCTGTATCATTCTTTTTAAAGAAGGAAGCAAAACTGAAGTCTGGTTCAAAAGAGCCTGGTAAAGTGTCTGTAGGAAGCATTTCTCGTGATAAAATTCGTTCGATTGCGGAATCAAAGATGAAAGATCTTAATGCGAATGATATTGAGGCAGCAATGCGTATGGTTGAAGGTTCTGCTCGCTCGATGGGCTTGGAAGTGGTGGGCTAATATTATGGCAAAAGTAGCAAAAAGAATAAAAAATATCCGAAAAGATATTGATTTTAATGAACTTTACGCTTTAAAAGATGCGGTTTCAATGGTTAAGGAGCGTGCAGTTGCTAAGTTTGATGAAACAATCGAAATTTCAATGAATTTGGGTGTTGATCCTCGTCATGCTGATCAAATGGTTCGAGGAGTTGCTCATTTGCCTAATGGAACAGGAAGAAATATTCGTGTTGCCGTTTTTGCTCGTGGAGATAAGGCTGAGGAAGCTAAGGCGGCAGGAGCTGATATTGTGGGAGCCGAAGATTTATTTGAAAGCATTAATGGAGGGACTATAGACTTTGATCGTTGTATTGCAACACCAGACATGATGCCTCTTGTTGGTCGTCTTGGTAAGATTCTTGGTCCACGGAGTTTGATGCCGAATCCGAAAGTTGGTACTGTAACACTTGATGTCGCCAGTGCTGTCAAAGCTTCTAAAGGTGGTGCTGTTGAGTTTCGTGTGGAAAAAGCTGGTATTGTGCATGCTGGTATTGGTAAAGCTTCTTTTGGTGTTGAAAAAATCGTAGAAAATATAAAAGCCTTTGCAAGTGCAGTTATTAAAGCTAAACCGCAAGGTGCAAAAGGTGAGTATATTAAGCGCGTTGCTGTTTCTTCGACTATGGGAATTGGTGTTAAAGTTGATCCAACAACGGTTCGTTCAGAGCTAGTATAAGCTGATTTATAATTTTGTTTTGGGGTATGTGAATATCAAAATTGTATTTAAAATGCTGGTTTTGATTAGCATTTAGTTATCTAAGCTTTAGAGGGCTTAGGTTATACCGGAGAAATTCCGGAATATCCTGTCCGAGATTGTAGGTGATGCTTTTAAGTATCTTAATCAAAAAAAACCTGCATGAGACTGGGGTAAAAACTGAGAGTTAAAAGACTTAAAGGGTTTGAGCCAAGGTTGCCTTTGAACGCTGTGCGTGAAAAAGGGGACAGGATCTTCATCGGTGACATAAAGTATTTTATGTTATCAAAGGTAACCAACAGGTTTGTTTTAAGCAAATCTGTTAAATGGAGAGAGACAGTGAATAGAGCGGAAAAACGCGAATTTGTTACATGGCTTAACGAGGCTTTTCGGAAGTCTGGTTCTGTTATTGTTGCACATTATTCCGGTCTGACAGTTTCACAGATGAATGATCTGCGTTCGAAAATGGGTGAAGCTGGCGGTGCCGTTAAAGTCGCCAAAAACCGTCTTGCTAAAATCGCTCTTCAGGGCACGGAATCTGAATCGATAGTGGGTTTGTTTACTGGACAAACACTTATTGCTTATTCAGAAGATCCAATCACAGCACCAAAAGTTGCTGTTGATTTTGCGAAAAGCAATGACAAATTTGTCATCCTTGGCGGTTCAATGGGTGCAACAAGTTTAACTGTAGATGCTGTGAAGTCATTGGCTTCATTGCCTTCATTAAACGAGTTGCGTGCAAAACTTGTGGGTATGATTTCTACCCCTGCGACCCGTATTGCACAGGTTGTTAATGCCCCTGCTGGTCAGGTTGCACGTGTCATTGGAGCATATGCTCAGGAGGATAAGGCGGCTTAAGGCTGTTTGTATTCACGTTTATGGAAGAGCTTTAATGCTTTTCTGTTTTTTTAAATAAGATTGAATAATGGTTCAAATCTTTTAATTGAAGGAATTTTAAAATGGCTGATCTAGAGAAGATCGTAGAAGACCTTTCTAATCTAACCCTTTTGGAGGCCGCTGAGCTTTCTAAGTTACTTGAAGAAAAGTGGGGAGTTTCGGCTGCTGCTCCTGTAGCTGTTGCTGCTGTTGCTGGTGCTGCTGCTCCAGCTGCTGAAGAAAAAACAGAATTTGATGTTATTCTTGTTGAAGGTGGTGCACAAAAAATTAATGTTATTAAGGAAGTTCGTGCTCTTACTGGACTTGGTCTTAAAGAAGCTAAAGATCTGGTTGAAGGAGCACCTAAGCCTATTAAAGAGGGTGCTTCTAAAGAAGAAGCAGAAAAAATTAAATCTCAACTTGAAGCTGCTGGTGCTAAAGTGGAACTTAAGTAAATTTAATTTTATCGGCGGGCTTTTATGTTCGCCGATTTTCTTTCTCTTAATACAAAGAGGAAAAATAATGAGTAAAAAACCTTTTCCCAATGGTTTTGTAACAGTAATAGGATAGGTTTAGATTACTCGTCCCTTCATCATAGAGTCAAAGAGATAAATGGCTTATGTTGGTGGGGAAAGTTAATGGTGCTCATTATTTGAGTGTCAAGTGAACTGGTCTGCATATGCAGGTTAATGATATAAGGCTTTCAAGGTTGGTCTACCTTGAAGAGTAAAGATCAAGGAGCGACGATGGCTCAGACTCACGCAATGATGTCTCAATTCAATGGTCGTAAGCGCGTACGCAAATTTTTTGGTAAGATTCCTGAAGTAGCAGAAATGCCGAATCTTATTGAAGTTCAAAAAGCGTCATATGATCAGTTTCTCATGGTTGAGGAACCGAAAGGTGGACGACCAGATGAAGGTTTGCAAGCTGTTTTTAAATCGGTTTTTCCTATTTCAGATTTTTCCGGTACAGCTATGCTTGAGTTTGTAGGTTATGAATTTGATTTACCAAAATTTGATGTTGAAGAGTGCCGTCAACGTGATTTAACTTATGCTGCCCCATTAAAGGTCATATTGCGTTTGATTGTTTTTGATGTTGATGAGGATACTGGCTCCAAAGATATCAAAGACATTAAAGAGCAAGGCGTTTATATGGGCGATATGCCTTTAATGACGACGAATGGTACCTTTATTATTAATGGTACGGAACGTGTTATTGTTTCTCAGATGCATCGTTCTCCTGGTGTCTTTTTTGACCATGATAAAGGAAAGTCCCATTCATCAGGAAAGCTTCTTTTTGCTGCTCGTGTTATTCCGTATCGTGGTTCTTGGCTTGATATTGAGTTTGATGCTAAGGACATCATTTATGCACGTATTGATCGACGGCGCAAGATTCCTGTTACTAGTCTTTTAATGGCATTAGGTATGGATGCGTCGGATATTTTATCGACGTTTTATGATAAAGTGACTTATGAGCGTGATGGAGAAGGATGGCGAGTTCCTTATTCTGTTGATCGCTTTAAAGGAATGAAGCTCATTTCTGACCTTATAGATGCAGATAGTGGTGAAGTCGTTGCGGAGGCTGGTAAAAAATTAACAGTTCGTACTGCAAAATCTTTGGCAGAAAAAGGGCTTAAAGCGGTTAAAGTTAGTGAAGATGATTTGTTAGGTTGTTATCTAGCTGAAGATATCGTCAATTATGAAACAGGTGAAATCTACCTTGAAGCTGGTGATGAAATTGACGAAAAAGTATTAAAAGTTTTTCTTGATGTTAGTGCTGATCAGATCAATATCCTTGATATTGATCACATGAATATTGGCGCTTATATCCGCAATACTTTAAAGGTGGATAAAAATGAAAGTCGGCAGGATGCGTTATTTGATATTTACCGAGTGATGCGTCCAGGTGAGCCCCCAACAATCGATACAGCAGAAGCAATGTTCCATTCATTGTTTTTTGATCCAGAGCGTTATGATCTTTCGGCTGTTGGGCGTGTTAAGATGAATTTGCGTATGGATCTTGATTGTCCAGATACAGTTCGCATTTTACGCCAAGAGGATATTCTGGCTGTTGTTAAGATGTTAGTTGAATTGCGTGATGGTCGTGGTGAAATTGATGATATTGATAATCTTGGAAACCGTCGCGTTCGTTCCGTTGGGGAGTTGATGGAAAATCAATATCGCATTGGTCTTCTTCGTATGGAGCGTGCGATAAAAGAGCGTATGTCATCGGTTGAAATTGATACAGTTATGCCACAGGATTTGATCAATGCAAAGCCTGCAGCAGCAGCAGTTCGTGAGTTTTTTGGGTCTTCACAATTGTCGCAGTTTATGGATCAAACCAATCCATTGTCAGAAATTACCCATAAGCGCCGTCTTTCTGCTCTTGGTCCAGGTGGTTTGACTCGTGAACGTGCGGGTTTTGAGGTCCGTGACGTACATCCTACGCATTATGGTCGTATTTGTCCGATTGAAACACCAGAAGGTCCCAACATTGGTCTCATTAACTCCTTAGCAACATTTGCGCGAGTTAACAAATACGGCTTTATTGAAAGCCCATATCGAAAAATTATTGATGGAAAAGTTACAAAAGAAGTTATTTATCTTTCAGCGATGGAAGAAGCGAAGCATTATGTTGCTCAGGCTAATTCTTCATTAGATAGTGAAGGTCATTTTATAGAAGAGTTTGTTGTTTGCCGTCATGCTGGTGAAGTTTTAATGGCGCCGCGTGATCATGTTGATTTGATGGATGTTTCACCAAAACAGTTGGTTTCAGTTGCAGCAGCGCTTATTCCTTTTTTGGAAAATGATGATGCAAATCGTGCGCTTATGGGATCGAATATGCAGCGTCAGGCCGTTCCTCTTGTACGCGCTGAGGCGCCATTTGTTGGGACGGGAATGGAATCCATTGTTGCACGCGATTCAGGAGCTGCTGTGAGTGCAAAACGTAGTGGTGTTGTTGATCAAGTCGATGCTACCCGTATTGTTATCCGTGCAACAGAAGATTTAGATCCTTCAAAATCAGGCGTTGATATTTACCGCTTACAGAAATTTCAGCGTTCTAATCAGTCCACTTGTATTAATCAGCGTCCTCTTGTACATGTCGGTGATAGGGTAGAGAAAGGTGATATCATTGCAGATGGTCCATCCACGGATCTTGGTGATTTAGCTCTTGGGCGGAATGTTCTCGTAGCCTTTATGCCTTGGAATGGATACAATTATGAAGATTCTATTTTGTTATCCGAGCGCATTGTTGCTGATGATGTGTTTACTTCAATTCATATTGAAGAATTTGAAGTTGCAGCACGCGATACAAAACTTGGGCCTGAGGAAATTACGCGCGATATTCCTAATGTTGCAGAAGAAGCGTTAAGAAATCTTGATGAAGCTGGCATTATTTATATTGGTGCTGAAGTTCAACCAGGTGATATTTTAGTTGGAAAGATTACCCCAAAAGGTGAGAGTCCCATGACGCCGGAAGAAAAGCTTCTGCGTGCAATTTTTGGGGAAAAGGCATCCGATGTGCGTGATACTTCTATGCGTATGCCTCCTGGAACTTTTGGTACTGTTGTTGAAGTTCGCGTTTTTAATCGCCATGGCGTGGAAAAAGATGAACGTGCGATGGCAATTGAGCGAGAAGAAATTGAGCGTTTAGCAAAAGACCGTGATGATGAACAGTCTATTCTTGATCGCAATGTTTATGCGCGCCTTACCGATATGTTGACAGGTAAAATTGCTGTAGAAGGTCCGAAAGGATTTTCGGGCAGCAAAAAGCTTGATAGTACAGTAATGGGGCATTATCCACGATCCCAGTGGTGGCAATTTGCTGTTGAGGATGAAAAGCTTCAAAATGAAATTGAAGCCTTGCGCAAGCAATACGATGAATCAAAAGAAGCATTACAACGTCGCTTTATGGATAAAGTTGAAAAGGTCCAAAGAGGTGATGAAATGCCTCCTGGTGTCATGAAAATGGTGAAGGTTTTTGTGGCTGTGAAGCGCAAAATCCAACCAGGTGATAAGATGGCGGGACGTCACGGGAATAAGGGGGTTGTTTCACGTATTCTTCCCGTAGAAGATATGCCATTTCTTGAAGATGGGACCCATGCTGATATCGTCTTGAACCCGCTTGGTGTGCCTAGTCGTATGAATGTTGGACAAATTCTTGAGACGCATCTTGGTTGGGCATGTGCGGGGATGGGCAAGAAGATTGGTGATTTGTTAGAGTTGTATCAAGAGACTGGGGATATATTACCGTTGCGTCAGCGTATTGAAAATCTTATGCCTGATGATAATCATAATGAACCAGTTCGTCAGTATGATAATGAAAGCCTTTACAAATTGGCATTACAGATGAAGAAAGGGGTTTCAATTGCAACGCCTGTTTTTGATGGAGCACATGAGTCTGATATTAACATGATGCTGGAAGACGCAGGCTTAGATAGTTCAGGGCAGGTTACACTTTATGATGGTCGTACTGGGGAGCCTTTTGATCGTCCAGTAACGGTGGGATATATTTACATGTTGAAATTGCATCACCTTGTTGATGATAAGATTCATGCACGTTCTATAGGTCCCTATTCACTTGTTACGCAGCAGCCATTAGGAGGTAAGGCACAGTTTGGTGGTCAGCGTTTTGGTGAAATGGAGGTTTGGGCACTTGAAGCTTATGGTGCTGCATACACTTTGCAGGAGATGCTAACAGTAAAATCAGATGATGTGGCTGGTCGAACGAAAGTCTATGAGGCGATTGTGCGTGGTGATGATACATTTGAGGCGGGTATACCCGAAAGCTTTAATGTGTTGGTAAAAGAAATGCGCTCCCTTGCTCTTAATGTGGAGCTTGATGATGCGCGTGAGCTTATTGCACAGCGAGCATTATCTGATATCGCAGAATAATAATTCAAGGAGCGCACTAGAAAAAGGCTGCGCTCTGATTACTTTAAGAGGCTCAATAACCTTATTAAGGTTATACAGGTCATTTTTAAAAGTAAATGTGTTTTAAAGAAGATCTGTTATAAAATAAATGAGATATTACAACAGGTTCTAAGAATCTTTGAAGGAGAACAGCATGAACCACGAGGTCATGAATCTTTTCAATCCTCAAGCGCCAGCGCAGACATTTGACTCTATTCGTATTTCTATTGCGAGTCCTGAGAAAATTTTGTCCTGGTCGTATGGTGAGATTAAGAAGCCTGAGACTATTAATTATAGGACTTTTAAACCAGAGCGTGATGGTCTTTTTTGTGCACGTATATTTGGCCCTATTAAAGACTATGAATGTCTATGTGGCAAATATAAACGCATGAAGTATAAGGGCATTATTTGTGAAAAATGTGGTGTAGAGGTTACTCTTTCGCGTGTGCGTCGTGAGCGTATGGGGCATATTGAGCTTGCGGCTCCTGTTGCGCATATATGGTTTCTTAAATCATTACCAGGTCGTATTTCTACACTTTTAGATTTAACTTTAAAAGATATTGAGCGGGTTCTTTATTTTGAGAATTATATTGTAACCGAACCGGGATTGACATCTCTTAAGCTCCATCAGCTTCTTTCTGAAGAAGAATATATGCTTGCTATTGATGAGTTTGGAGAAGATCAGTTTACAGCTATGATTGGCGCTGAAGCTATTTACGAGCTTTTAGCTGGTATGGAGTTAAATAAAATCGCCAATGATTTGCGTCTCGAATTAGCTGAAACAACTTCAGAGTTAAAGCAGAAAAAATTGATTAAACGACTTAAAATCGTTGAAAATTTTCTTGAATCTGGAAATAAGCCAGAGTGGATGATTATGAAAACAATTCCGGTTATTCCACCGGATTTGCGTCCATTGGTTCCACTTGATGGTGGGCGTTTTGCAACATCAGATCTGAATGATCTTTATCGGCGTGTTATTAATCGTAATAACCGCTTGAAACGGCTGATTGAATTGCGTGCTCCTGGAATTATCGTGCGCAATGAAAAGCGTATGGTACAAGAAGCTGTTGATGCATTGTTTGATAATGGACGGCGTGGGCGTGTGATTACTGGAGCCAATAAACGTCCTCTCAAATCTCTATCAGATATGTTGAAGGGCAAGCAAGGACGTTTTCGTCAGAACTTACTTGGGAAGCGTGTTGATTACTCAGGGCGTTCTGTTATCGTGACGGGTCCTGAATTAAAATTGCATCAATGTGGTCTTCCCAAAAAAATGGCTCTTGAATTATTTAAGCCTTTTATTTATGCGCGGCTTGATGCAAAAGGCTATTCATCAACGGTAAAGCAGGCGAAGAAGCTTGTTGAAAAAGAACATCCAGAAGTTTGGGATATCTTGGATGAGGTTATTCGTGAACACCCTGTTTTACTCAACCGTGCGCCGACATTGCATCGTTTGGGGATTCAGGCTTTTGAACCTATCTTAATTGAAGGCAAAGCTATTCAACTTCATCCACTGGTGTGTACTGCTTTTAATGCGGATTTTGATGGAGATCAGATGGCGGTTCACGTTCCACTTTCTCTTGAAGCACAGCTTGAAGCCCGTGTTTTGATGATGTCGACCAATAATATTCTTCATCCGGCCAATGGTGCCCCCATTATTGTTCCCTCACAGGATATGGTTCTTGGTCTTTATTATCTTTCAATTGTTTCTGAAAAAGAACCAGGTGAAGGAATGGCTTTTTCTGATATAGGTGAGCTTCATTATGCCTTGGAAAATAAGGTCGTAACGCTTCATACGAAGATTAAAGGCCGTGTTAAGAATATCGGTAAGGATGGAAAAGAAGTTTCTAAACTTTATGATACGACACCTGGTCGTTTGATTATCGGTGAGCTTTTGCCAAGAAATTCGGATATCTCATTTGATATTGTCAATCAAGAAATGACGAAAAAGAACATTTCTAAAATGATTGATCATGTTTATCGGCACTGTGGACAAAAAGAGACGGTTATTTTTTGTGACCGTATTATGCAGCTTGGCTTTTCTTATGCTTGTCGTGCAGGAATTTCATTCGGTAAGGATGATATGGTTATTCCTGATAGTAAGTCGCGTTTAGTTGCAGAGACAGAAGCTTTGGCTAAGGAGTACGAACAGCAATATAATGATGGTTTGATTACACAAGGTGAAAAATACAATAAGGTTGTAGATGCTTGGGGTAAATGTACAGATCGCGTTGCAGATGAAATGATGAAACGTATTCAAGCCGTCGATTTTGATCCTAAAACAGGTCGTCAACGGCCGATGAATTCGATCTATATGATGTCGCATTCTGGTGCACGTGGTTCTGCTAACCAGATGAGACAATTGGCCGGTATGCGTGGATTAATGGCAAAACCATCGGGTGAAATTATTGAAACCCCTATTATTTCAAATTTTAAAGAAGGTCTAACTGTTAATGAATATTTCAATTCTACGCATGGTGCACGTAAAGGACTTGCTGATACTGCGTTAAAGACGGCGAACTCTGGTTATTTAACACGGCGTCTTGTTGATGTTGCACAGGATGCTATTATTTCAGCAGTTGATTGTGGTACCGCAAAAGGGCTTACTATGCAGCCAATTGTTGATGCAGGACAAATTGTTGCCTCCCTTGGACAAAGAATTCTTGGTCGTACAGCGCTTGTTGATATTCTACATCCTGTCTCTGGAGAGGTTATCCTTGAAGGTGGAGCAATGATTGAGGAAGCTGATGTCGCGAAGATTGAAGAAGCTGGGATTCAATCTGTTCAAATTCGTTCTGCTTTAACATGTGAAACACGTCTTGGTGTTTGTGCAAAATGCTATGGTCGTGATTTAGCACGTGGAACACCTGTTAATCAGGGAGAAGCCGTTGGTGTTATTGCTGCTCAATCCATTGGTGAGCCGGGAACACAGCTTACTATGCGTACTTTCCACTTAGGAGGAACTGCGCAGGTTGTTGATTCATCGTATTTAGAGGCATCTTATGAAGGTAAGGTGGAGATTCGTAATCGTAATGTGGTTCGTAACTCTGAAGGCCATTTGGTTGTTATGGGGCGTAATATGGCTATCCTTATCAAGGATGAGTTAGGAAAAGAGCGCGTTGTACATCGTGTTAGCTATGGTGCTCATATTTTTGTTGATGATGGTGATGTGGTTAAACGTGGCCAACGTATAGCAGAATGGGATCCTTACACACGTCCAATTTTAACAGAAGTTGAAGGCTATGTGGGTTTTGAAGATATGATTGATGGTTTATCTGTCACTGAAACAGCTGATGAATCTACGGGTATTACGAAGCGTTTGGTGATTGATTGGCGCGCTAATCCACGTGGTGCGGATCTTAAACCAGCCATTATTATCCACGCAGATAAAGAGGGTGGATCCATTGCTAAATTGTATAAGGGAGGTGAAGCCCGTTATATGATGTCAGTGGAAACTATTCTTTCTGTTGAGCTTGGTGCTCATGTTAAGGCTGGTGATGTTATTGCTCGTTTGCCAATGGAAAGTGCCAAGACGAAAGATATTACGGGTGGTTTACCACGTGTGGCTGAGCTTTTTGAAGCCCGTCGTCCAAAGGATCATGCGATTATTGCTGAAGTAAGTGGCACGATTCGATTCGGCCGTGGTTATAAGAATAAACGTCGTATCATTATTGAACCAAATGATGAAACTCTTGAGGCAGTAGAATATTTGATTCCAAAAGGTAAGTTGTTTCACTTCCAAGAAGGTGATCAAATTGAAAAGGGAGATTATATCCTTGATGGTAATCCAGCACCTCATGATATCTTGGCGATTAAGGGGGTTGAAGCTTTGGCATCTTATCTTGTTAATGAGATTCAGGAGGTTTATCGTTTGCAGGGAGTTCTTATTAATGACAAGCACATTGAAGTGATTGTTCGTCAAATGTTGCAAAAAGTTGAAATTACTGAATCTGGAGATTCTGGTTATATTCCAGGTGATAATGTTGATCGTATTGAACTTGATGAAATCAATGATAATTTGATTGCAGAAGGGAAGAAACCTGCATCTGGTAATCCCATTCTTCTTGGAATTACAAAAGCTTCTCTTCAAACGCCTTCTTTCATTTCGGCGGCATCATTTCAGGAAACAACACGTGTTCTTACTGAAGCAGCAGTTTCTGGTAAAATTGATACTTTGCAAGGACTTAAAGAGAACGTTATTGTCGGTCGTCTTATTCCAGCAGGTACGGGTGGTACGATTTCTCAAATCCGTCGTATTGCTGCAGTTCGTGATGATTTGATTGTAGATGAGCAGCGTAAGTCTAGTAATAACGAAGTGGCTAAGGCTATGTTGACAAATATGACAACCCAAGCAATTGCTGAATAATTTAAATACAACATCACATAATATAAAAACGTCTGAATAGAAAGTTCAGACGTTTTTATATCTCGAAATGCAGAAGTTACATATTTTCTTGAAAAATAGCAAAACTTATAAGGCGATAGTTATTTTAAACATCTTTAGTAGCTTATTGTTTTGTAATGATGCTTATCGTTTTTGTTACTTTATTTTAAAGTTTCTTAATTTCTAAAGCAGTATAGAATTTTTCCAAAATATGTAAAATTCAAAAGCCATATTCAAGGAAAAGAGTTGATTATCTACAAATCAAATAATGATTGATTTTGAATTTTAGAAAAATTGTTGATTGATATCTTCTATAAAGATTTAAAAGGACTTATAATGAAAGACCAATAGTCTTTTCTGTAATCTAAAAAATAATTGATTCTCTCCTATACAATACTTGTATGACAAGAATGTATTTTCTTCTAAATTAGAATGCAGGAAAGTAGTGATTAGGGTGCTCACTAAGTGTTATAAAAAATAGACATGCTTCTTATAACAATGTGATCTATGAAGACAGAATGATAAAATGTACGAATATTATTCAATTGGAAAATTAACACGTGAGTTTTCAATAACAGCTCGGACTTTGCGTTATTATGAAGAAGAGGGACTTCTTATCCCTTTTCGGCGTGGAAATACACGGCTTTATACACAAACGGATCGTCATAAGTTAAAACAAATACTGCGTGCTAAAAGAGTTAAATTTTCGTTGTCTGAAATATCTGATATGTTGACAATGGTTGGAAAACCTCCTGATGATGAGAAAAAGCTTAAGAAATTAATTGCAGGAATTCATAAAAAACGAGCTGATTTAAAGCAGATGCAGCATGATATTGATGATCTTCTACAGGATTTAGAACGAATTGAGGAGAGTTTTTTTGAGAGCTTAGCAGAGTTGGGGGTTAATCATTGATTATAAAATTTATTTTATCTGCTTTTAGACAATTTTCTTTCTATTAAAAGAGATAGGTTATACTATCTCTAAGGGAAATCTTTAACACTGCGTGAAATGTGTAAGTCATTTAAAGAAATAGAGTGTTCGAAAAAATCTGCTAAGGTATTTTCGCAGTATATTGTCCTTGATAAGCAAAAAAATATTTTTCATAAAGAAAGTAAAAACAATGGCAGTTTCTCCTATGAGTGTTTTTCAATCTATTTTGTCACGAAAGTCAATTCGTGCTTTTACTGATCAGCCAGTTAGTTTGGAAACAATCAAAGAAATCTTAAAACTTGCAGCGCGTGCACCATCTGGAACAAATATTCAGCCATGGCAAGTGATTGTGCTTACAGGAAGTGTATTACAGAAAGTAGGGCAAGAGCTTTCACAACTTGTGCTTTCAGGTGTAAAAGGAGAGCGTGAATATAGTTATTATCCACGTCAGTGGCGTGAGCCTTATATTTCAAGGCGTCGAAAAGTTGGTTTGGATCTTTATCAGAGTCTTGGAATTCAAAAAGGTGATGAAGAAAAAATACTTCATCAAAAGGCGCGAAATTTTTTATTTTTTGATGCACCTGTAGGACTCTTATTTACAATGGATCACGACATGGAAATGGGGAGTTGGCTTGATTTGGGTATGTTTATGCAAACCATTATGTTAGCTGCACGTGGATTTGGATTAGATACCTGTCCTCAAGCTGCTTTTGCTGATTATCATAAACAGATTCGTACGCTTTTATCTATTCCTTCTGATCGCCATATTATCTGTGGTATGGCACTTGGTTATCGCGATATAAGTGCTCCAGAAAACAATTTTGAAACAGAACGAGAATCGTTAGAAAACTTTGTACGTTTCATTGAAACATATCCATAAAATATCTTATATAATTAAGCGTATGTTTTGAAGAATTTGGTACATTATGAAAAATATTTCCGAGAAGAATTTCTTATTCTTATTGAATTTTAATATTGCATATTAACACTTATTTTACTACGTTTGGAACATTAAGAACAGTGAATCTAGAGGCATTGTCCGTTTTTTGAGGGTTGGCTAATGGAAAACACTATAGAAAGAAAGTGTTGGGTGGTAGCAAGACGAGCGACATTCGTGTTTATTGCTGTCATTTTTTTAGTTTATCTCGCGATTTGATTTTAAACGGGACAAACGTTATGAAAAAGCATATATGCTCAAGCTGTACTATAGTTTTGAGGTGATACGTGTTTCTATCTGTTTTTGAGCTTTTTAAAATTGGGATTGGTCCTTCTAGCTCACATACGATGGGGCCGATGACAGCTGCTAATATGTTTTTGCAAAAGATAGGAGATTTTTCTCAGTCGTCTGATATTCAAGTTTCTCGTATACGTGTTTATCTTTATGGTTCTTTAGCTTTCACGGGTATTGGTCATGCAACAGATAGGGCTATCATATTAGGACTTTTAGGAGAAAAAGCTTCTACTGTTGATCCTGATAGCATGGGGGGGTTGTTAGAAAAAGTTATCCGTGAAAAAAAAGTGCAACCAGCAGGACATCCCGCTTATCAGTTTGATGTGCAAAGTGATCTTATTTTTGAACGAAAGAAAATCCTCCCTGGACATACAAATGGATTAGCCTTTGAAGGACTTAATACTGATGGGGATGTTCTGTTGCGGCAGATTTATTATTCTATCGGTGGTGGCTTTGTTGTGACTGAGGATGAATTAAGCCATATGAATGATAATATACAACCAGAAGCATTTGAGGTGCCATATCCATTTGATTCTGCTTGTACAATGTTATCAATGGCAGAACAGTCAGGACTTTCAATTGCTGAAATGAAGCGCTTAAATGAAGAAACAAAGATAGAGCGTTTTTCTCTTGATACAGGGCTTGATGAAATTTTTTCAGCGATGACAAATTGCATTGATAGAGGTCTTTCACAAGAAGGTGAGTTGCCTGGTGGATTGCGTGTTCTAAGGCGTGCTAAAAAGCTGCATGAAACGCTTTTGGAAAATCAAAAGAAAAATCGTAATTATCCACTTTGGGCAAATGATTGGCTTTCGGTATATGCCATAGCAGTCAATGAGGAAAATGCAGCAGGTGGTCGTGTTGTTACAGCCCCAACAAATGGGGCAGCTGGTGTTGTCCCAGCAGTTTTGCGTTATTATCTTCAATTTAATGATGATTCAGATCGAGAGGGAATACATAATTTTCTATTAACGGCAGCAGCTATAGGCGGTGTTATCAAACATAATGCCTCTATTTCTGGTGCAGAAGTTGGGTGTCAAGGTGAAGTTGGAACAGCATCTTCAATGGCCGCAGCAGGGTTGACTGCAGCGTTAGGTGGAACACCAGCTCAAATTGAAAATGCGGCAGAAATTGCGCTTGAACATCATTTGGGGATGACATGTGATCCTGTTGCAGGTCTTGTACAAGTTCCTTGTATTGAGCGTAATGCAATGGGAGCTGTTAAGGCGGTAACGGCTTCTTCTCTTGCATTATATGGTAATGGAGATCATTTTGTTTCTCTTGATGCTTGTATAGAAACAATGCGCCAGACTGGTCATGATATGAGTGAACGCTATAAAGAGACAAGTAAAGGTGGTCTTGCAGTCAATGCAATATCTTGTTAGGAGCTGGAACATTTTTCAGTCCATAACTGGACTTTTTGGAGAGGGATCGTATTTCCTGATAAAGCTTATATTTTTTTGTTACTTATAAATCAAAATTCCACTTTAATGCAGCAGCAGCTTGAAATAAATTTGAAGATGGTTCAGTGTTTTCTTAACGAATAATAGCTTTAGCATGCAAGTTTGGAGGGAGAGTATTTTATATCTGTCTGATTTGTCTCTATAATGGGAAAAAACTCTAATTTGGAAAAAATAAAAAAAGCGCAAAGTAAAATTAGTGATCAATCTGCCATTATTTTTTAGCTGGGTTTTATGGCTTTTAAAAGTTTCTATAGTCATATCTTTTAAGTGATGGAAGATTATGCTTGAGTATCCAAGGAAAATTTGTTTAAAATCTGAATAATTATGATGAGGAGAGAGAGTTTTAAAGATTTTAATTTTTTAAAAGTGAAGATTTTTGGGTACCTAGTATGGTAAAAAATACCTTGAAGAGAAACACTAATTTACAATAATTAAGAGATATATTGGAAATATCTTTTTTATTTATAAATTCTGTACCGTCAAAAAATTAAAATGAATAATAACGTATACATTAAAAAATATTTATCAAAATTCTCATGAGAATAGAATGCACACGATAGAACATCATCGTGTTATTCATTAATGAGTTTGTTTTAAAGAAATATCTCTCGACGCTCCCAAACTCATTTCGCGATGGCACCTGTGGATGGTATAACGGTAAATCCATTGAGCTGTCCCCATTCTTTATGCTTAATAAAAAGAATACGCTG
Source organism: Bartonella sp. OC68QHHN (assembly GCF_042193875.1). Lineage (NCBI taxonomy): Bacteria > Pseudomonadati > Pseudomonadota > Alphaproteobacteria > Hyphomicrobiales > Bartonellaceae > Bartonella > Bartonella sp. OC68QHHN. The sequence continues at coordinate 16,972 of NZ_JBHIME010000019.1, forward strand.
GCACGATTACACACTTTGCCAGCTCCCCCTTGTACAGGGACCAAAGTCCCTTGGCATTTGAAACGGTTCATTATAGGCATTTTGAGTCTTTTTGGTATAGTTTCACGCCACACACTAATCTCACTCATAACATGCAAGAGAACTGTTTTGATTGATTCAACATAAATAGATTTCAAATAAGAGAATCTTACGCTATTAGAGATTCTCATATAACATGCAAAATAATGAACTATCTTTATAAATCAGCATCTTGCATATGAATAGTATAATGTAAATTATTCCATGAATAGTATAAAATCTATAAAGTATTAGCATCTTTATTTATAAAGGAAGAAAACCAGCACTATCATCCTTTTTTCAACGTTCAATAATACAAAAGATCTTAGTACTTGAAATGATTCATAAGAGATATTTTGATTCCTTTTTTTAATAGTTTATATGCTAATCTTGCTCGTGATGAGCAAGCGAACGATTTTGACCGATTCAATATAAGAAGGAAAATAAGAGAATTTTACGAAAATCTCTTATTGAATATGCAAAAAATAAATTTTAATTATAAATTAAAGTCTTATGAAAATCCTTATCATGATATTTAATCTGATAATTTCTTTTACGTTTTTTCATCGATAGTATTTGTATTTTCCAATTTGCTTTGTCTGTTGAAAGAAATACAAGTAAGAGGAGTAGATTATTTTACAGCGTTTATGTTGTAGGGGAGATCGTTATTAAGAGGGACTTTCTTTATTGAACTTTTACAATAATCCCTAAAATGATAAGCTTTCATGCAATGAAGCTATTTATTTTTTCCAGAAAGATATTAAGGATAATTTTTTATATTAAATCCAAAAGTGGAAAAATATTGGGTGTTTTTTATGTCTTTAACAATGGTTTTATTGAAAGCTTGGAGGTATTGGATAGTTGGAAAAGCTGTCAGCACAATTCCATAATTTAAGAAAAAAGTACGTTTATCAAAGGGTTTTCTAAGGCTGTAGATAATGGTTAATAATAAAATAATTTTTTAGAGCTGGTCTATAGAATTAAATATTTGTTGCTCCTAGACGGATTTTAATAGGTACACTACCAGTTTGGCTTGCAACGCGTAAATGAATGCGTACAGGAGGCATTATGAGACGACGGTTGCGCATTGTTTGGCAAATGAGAAGGTTAACAAGAGATTGTGTATCTAATGCAGTTGAATTATATTTTAAACCAGTAAGTTTTGCAGCAGCCTCGTGAAGGGAACGCAATGAAAGGAGGGATGATTGCTTCAATAAAATTTCTTTTTTATGAAATGAAGCAAAAGCATTATCTGTCATAATACTATCCTTAACACAGAATTTAAAATTTTTTAGTAGGCTACAGTATAGCAGTTAAAATTTGCTTTCTTTAATGTAGAGCAAGCATCAAATGCAGCTTTTTTTGATTGAAACCCCGTAAAGCGCGCTCGGTAATAACGCTGCCCACTTTTTTCAAACAGTTGCATGTGTGAAGATGCGTGCTTTAAAGTAGAAAAAGCTATGTTTTTTGCTTTTAAAAGTAGAGTTTTTGCTTGTTCTTCACTAGGAAGAGAACCAATTTGGATAGCCCATCCGGCATTTGCGGACAAAGAGGCTGTTACAATTTTATGAGTCTCAACCGGTATAGTTTTTTGAGGGTTTGGTATCGGTATAATTACCTTATTTACAGCCGTTATTGCGATATTGGAGTTTTTAGGTTGTTCTGCAAATGCTGTCAACATAGTCGAAATTTCATCGTCAAAATTACTTGAATCAGCTTTAATGGTCGGTACAGGAGTATTAGCCCCAGTGGGTAAGTGATAGCGTACAGAAGCCATTAAACGTTCACCACTTTTCATTTGGTTTGCTTTGGGCAAATATTGCTTCAATAAGCTAGCCATATGCTCGTCACGTGCAGTAGATGATTTACCTCCCATAACAACAGCGACAACAGAGCGCCCCTCAAGACGCATTGACGTTGCTAAATTAGAACCTGACATTTGTGTGTATCCTGTTTTAATTCCATCGACACCTTTCATTATTTTAACGAGTTTATTGTGGCTGTTAATTTTATGTCCACGGAAATTAAAACTTTTTATTTTGAACAGTTTATATTGTTTTGGAAAATGTTTACGTAAAGCTAATGATAAAGTCGCTATATCTCGTGCTGTAGAATAATTGTGCACATCCGGAAGTCCTGAAGCATTTGCGAAATGTGTATGTTTCATGCCAAGTTTACGAGCTTTTACTGTCATCATTTGAGCGAATTTCTTTTCACTACCTCCAAGATATTCTGCAATGGCAGCAGCAACATCATTTGCGGATCTTGTAATGAGTGCTTTAGCTGCTGATTCTGCAGAAATTGTTTGTCCTGCTTTAAAACCAATTTTTGTCGGTGGACGCGTTGCTGCATAATGTGAAACAGGAATTGGTGTATTTGGTGTCACACGACGCATCTGCATAGCTTCAAAGAGTAAGTACAATGTCATCATTTTTGTTAAAGAAGCAGGATAACGTTTCAGTGTTGCATTGGCTTGAAATAGAGTTTTCCCCGTAGTAGCATCTATAACAATAGCCGCATACTTATCAGGATAGGCTCCTTGAGGTGTGGCTGATGCCGAACAGTAAGAAAAAGCTAACATAACAAAAGAAATTGCTATTTTTTTACAGTAGCACATAATTTTTTGATCATTAATATACACTTGCAGTATCCTATTTCTCCATTTATCCTGAAAAACTTCTATAAAGTGTCCTTTTCTGTAATTTGTTGATGCAGTTTAGACGAATGGTATTACTAATTTGTTTACATAAATTATTTTATGAGTGAGGGATTGAAGTCTAACCATAGAAAGAAATTTTTGTCTAATACATACAGGTATTGCAATAGTTATAAAAGAATTTAAAATTAATAAAAAATACGCTGCATGGAAAACGCTAATGGAACAGACGCTCATAATAAACTCTATAGCTCATATTATGCATAATGAAAAGGGCAAGAATTGGGATGAAGTTAGGCATGGTGCGGTTATAATGCCTAAGGCTAGAACAAAACTCGAAAAACCTAAATTATGTCGAGTTTTTTTGCTTAATGATGATTACACACCTATGGAATTTGTTGTTTTCGTTTTGAAGAACTTTTTTAAAAAAAGTTTTGAAGAGGCAACGCGGATAATGTTAACTGTTCATCACAGTGGGATAGGAGAATGTGGAACTTATACTTATGAAGTCGCTGAAATGAAAATATTACAAGTGAGAGAATGTGCGCGTCAAAATGAACATCCGTTACAATGTGTAATGGAATGGAAGTGAGGAATTATGCCGTCTTTTACACCTAGTCTTGAAGAGGTTTTGCATCGTGCATTAACAATTGCTACTCAAGCACGGCATGAATATGCAACATTAGAGCATCTTCTACTTGCGCTGTTAGATGATGCCGATGCAAATTCCGTTATTCAGGCTTGCCAGGTAGATGTGGAGGAATTGCGAGAGCGCTTAACCAATTATCTTCGCTCAGAGTTAGATGAACAGATTAGAGCTGATGAGGATACAAAGCCTACAGCTTTTTTCCAGCGTGTTATCCAACGTGCGGTGATTCATGCACAATCAGCTGGAAAAGATGAAGTATCGGGGGCAAATGTTCTTGTTGCAATTTTTTCTGAACGTGAAAGCCATGCAGCATATTTTCTTCAAGAGATGGGAATGACACGCTATGATGCTATACGTTTTATTTCACATGGTATTACGCGTGATGATGGGTTATCCATGTTACTTGAAGGACTTGAAGAGCAATTAGACCAGCAGATTTCGGATAATGTTGAAAGAGGAACAAGTATTTTAACGAATTATTGTGTTGATCTCAATTGTAAAGCACGTAATGGAAAAATTGATTTATTAATTGGCCGTGAAATAGAAATTTCACGCATGATTCAGATTTTATGTCGAAGGTCAAAAAACAATCCGCTTTTGGTTGGTGATCCTGGAGTGGGGAAAACCGCTATAATTGAGGGATTGGCAAAGCGCATTATTGATGAGCAAGTGCCTGAAGTTTTATCAAATGCAACAATATTTTCTCTTGATATGGGGGGACTTGTTGCTGGTACACGTTATCGCGGTGATTTTGAAGAACGCTTAAAGCAAGTTATTAAAGAGTTTGAGCTGTATCCGGATGCTATTTTATTTATTGATGAAATTCATACCTTAATTGGAGCAGGAGCGACATTAGGAGGAAATATGGATGCAGCAAATCTTTTAAAACCTGTTTTATCTTCTGGAACTATGCGATGTATTGGTTCGACGACTTACAGAGAATATCGCAAATTCTTTGAACAAGATCGTGCTTTAGAGCGTCGGTTTCAGAAGATTGATATTAATGAACCTTCTATTACAGATGCGATTAAGATTTTGCAGGGGATGAAGCCTTACTTTGAAGATTTTCATCAGATTAAATATACAGATCAGGCGATGAAGGCATCCGTAGAATTATCTTCACGCTATATAATTGATCGTAGGTTACCTGACAAAGCAATTGATATTATTGATGAAAGTGGCGCAGCGCAAAAGCTTTTGCCACAAAAACAACGCAAGAAGAGTATAGGTGTTAAAGAAATTGAAGCGACTGTTGCTACAATTGCAAGAATTCCACCAAAAACAGTTTCTCGGAATGATCAGAAGATACTGAGTAAGCTTGAAAGAGAACTCAAACATGTTGTTTATGGGCAAGATCAGGCAATTTCCGTCTTAGTTTCATCCATAAAATTGGCGCGAGCAGGTTTACGCGAACCGGATAAACCAATAGGAAGTTATTTATTTTCAGGGCCAACAGGTGTGGGAAAAACTGAAGTTGCAAAACAGCTTGCTTTATCTTTAGGCATTGAATTATTGCGTTTTGATATGTCAGAATATATGGAACGGCATACGGTAGCGCGTTTAATCGGAGCTCCTCCAGGTTATATAGGGTTTGATCAAGGAGGTCTCCTTACAGATGCAGTTGATCAGAAACCTCACGCAGTCCTATTGCTAGATGAGATTGAGAAAGCGCATCCAGAGTTATTTAATATTTTATTGCAGGTAATGGATTATGGTAGATTAACAGACCATAATGGTAAGAAAATTGATTTCCGCAATGTTATTTTGATTATGACAACCAATGCTGGTGCTTCAGATATGGCAAAATCAGCTATTGGATTTGGGAAAGTACATCGTGATGGTGAGGATATAGAAGCAATCAATCGGTTATTTACACCAGAATTTCGTAATCGGTTAGATGCAATTATTCCGTTTGCACCTTTATCTAACTTAATCATCAACCAGATAGTGCAAAAATTTATTTTTCAGCTTGAAGCACAATTAGCTGATCGGGGAATTTGTTTTGAATTAAGCCCTTCTGCAACTTTATGGCTTTCCAATAAAGGATATGATTCTCAGATGGGAGCACGTCCATTAGGGCGTGTTATACAAGAATATATTAAAAAGCCATTAGCTGATGAAATTTTATTTGGAAAGTTACGCAACGGTGGCATTGTTCGCGTATTGACACAAAAATCAAATGGCAAAAAAGAAAGCTTACAGTTAGAAATTTCATCTTCCAATATATCTGTAAGTTCAAAGAAAAGTAAAACGGAAAATTTTACAAAAAAACGTGTAGGAAAAAAAAGCAAAACAACTTAAGAGTGTGTTATAAAGCTGCACGGATTTTTTTTGCATTCTCTTCAAGTATTTCTGTAGGCGTTATCATATCATTATGAGGGGTAAGTTCTATTCCCTCCATACGTGGTATAATATGGAAATGGAGGTGATAAACGGTTTGTTGACTAGCTGCTTCATTAAATTGCAAGACAGTTATGCCATCTGCTTGAAAGGCTTTTTTGATGGCATTTGCAATTTTTTGAACTGCTTTAATAACAGAAAATAATGTTTCAGTATCTGCATCAAGCAAGTTTCTAGAGCCTTTTTTAGGAATGACCAGCGTATGACCTGGTGCTTGTGGCATGATATCCATAAATCCAATAACATCATCATCTTCGTAGACACGAACAGAAGGGATTTCATTGCGAATCAATTTAGCAAAAATATTGTTATGATCATAAGCTTGTTTCATACAAATATTTCCTTTTATTGTAAGTTTAAAATTTTAATTTAAAAACGAAAAAATGCAACGTTTATCAGAGTTTAAGACAAAGAAGTATTTTGACTTCAGTTATATTTAAGATGGTGCACTGTCTTAATGAAGGTTTAGATTTCTATGATGGCTTCAACTTCTACAGGAACATCCATAGGAAGAGAGGCAACACCGATAGCAGAACGGGCGTGTTTTCCAATTTCACCAAGGATATTGACAAATAAATTAGAAGCTCCATTGGCAACGAAAGGAATATCGGTAAAATGAGAATCTACAGCCACAAAAACAGTGATTTTTACCACACGTTTTATTTTATTTAAGTCACCTAGAGTTGCCTTGAGTTGAGCGAGAATATTAAGAGCACAAGCTTCGGATGCTTTTTGGGCTTGTTCGATATTCACAGTTGCACCAACTTTACCGGTGGCTATTGGTTTTCCATTAATAAGAGGGAGTTGTCCAGAAATAAAGAGTTGATTGCCACTTTGTGAAGTGGTGATATAATTGGCAAGGGGAGAGATTACTTCAGGAAGAGTAATTCCAAACTTCTCTAAGTTTTTTTCAATCATATTGGTCATAATTTAACTCCATAGCGGCTCTATAATATATTCTTGCATAATATATTTTTTGATTTAAGAAAATGTGTGGTTAATTGAGAAATTAGCCTTTTTTGCCTTATTGTATGATGTTATGCAACGAGGATAAAGTTCGGAAGTTGGGAATGATTAGATCATTATTTATAATAATTTTATATATTGTTTTTTTATGTACTGCGAGAGCTGAAGAGCCCATTTTTATTATACCTCATCGAGCAATTTATGATTTTCATCTCGATAGCGTTTCTCATGAAATGACAATTTCTGCGATGTCAGGGCGAATGGTTTACGAGCTTACTGGTTCGGCATGCCAAGGCTACAGCACACGTTTTCGTTTCATTAGCCGTGTTCACATTGAAGATATGCCAGTACGTTTGACGGATCAACAGACGACGAGTTATGAAACAGGAGACAGCCGTACATTTCGTTTTAATATTACAGATCAAGAGGGAGAAGAGGTTGCGCATCGTGCCGAGGGGGTTGCGGAACGTACCCAAGATGGTATTACAGTTACCTTAAAAAAGCCGAAGGAAAAAGAGTATAAGCTTGCAATGGCTGAATTTCCAATGATGCAACTAAAAAATATCATCCGCCATGCAAAAGCAGGACATCATTTTTACAATGTTACTGTATTTGATGGGACAAATAAAGCAGATAAAGTTATAAAAGAAAGTATCGTCATAGGGGAAAAGAAGACGCTTTTATCTGATAGCGAAACGGAAAAAGTGAGAAAGTTGGATGAGGAAGAATATTGGCCTGTTACAATTTCTTATTTTGATGATGGAGAAAATAAAGATGGTTTGCCGGTTTATCGTAGCAGTTTTCTCTTAAATGAAAATGGTGTCATGCGTGATCTTCATATAGATTATGGAACTTTTTCAGTGCGTGCAAAATTGAACAGTCTCGAATTCTTGGAACTTGGAAAAGATCTTAATCAATGTAAAAATGTAAATATTAAATGATTAAAGAAAATGACTTGAAAAAGAATCAAATATTAGTATGTTTGCGCTATTCCACACGCGGAGTTTGGGTGTTTGAAAATGATTTGTGAGAAAATTCTAGCAAGCATCCGCCGGTAGTAGGTTTTCCTGCTTTTTCCGCGGAGGTTGAACCGGAAAGGATAAGATTTATGGCACTACCCGATTTTACTATGCACCAGCTTTTAGAAGCAGGTGTGCATTTTGGTCACCAGACTCATCGTTGGAATCCCAAAATGACTCCCTATATTTATGGTCAGCGTAATAATATCCATATTATTGACCTTTCTCAGACCGTTCCGCTTTTACACCAAGCGCTTAAACTTGTTTCAGATACTGTTGCGCGTGGTGGTCGTATTCTCTTTGTTGGTACGAAACGGCAAGCATCTGACATTATCGCTGATGCAGCGAATCGTTCTGCCCAGTATTACGTTAATGCACGTTGGCTTGGCGGCATGCTCACGAACTGGAAAACGATTTCCAATTCGATACATCGTTTACGAAAGCTTGACAAAATTCTTGCTGCTGAGGCGCAAGGTTTTACCAAAAAAGAACGTTTAAATCTTGAACGTGATCGTGAAAAGCTTAATCGTGCGCTTGGTGGTATTAAAGATATGGGATCTGTTCCAGATCTTATATTTGTTATCGATACGAATAAAGAAAATATTGCCCTCCAAGAAGCAAAACGTTTAGGCATTCCAGTGATTGCTATTATTGATACCAATTGCGATCCTGATGACGTAACGCATCCGATACCAGGTAATGATGATGCTTCACGTGCAATTTCTCTTTATTGCGATCTTTTTGCTCGTGCCGCTCTTGATGGTATAGCGCGCCAGCAAGGAGCAATGGGTGTCGATTTAGGAGCTCAAGTTGATGCGCCTGTGGAGCCTATTTTGGAAGAAAACGCGGGTTCAGAAGTTTCCGAATAATATAAAACGCCTAATTAAGGTACTTTTATTGTCTAAAGAAGAAGTTATAGGCGTGCAGAGAGATTTTACACGCTTTCACTGTTACAAAATAAAGAGGCAAATATGAGCATTACTGCTGCACAAGTAAAAGAACTTCGAGAACTATCTGGCGCTGGTATGATGGATTGTAAAGCCGCTCTAGCTGAAACCAGTGGTGATATGGAAGCTGCTGTTGATTGGCTTCGTAAAAAAGGAATAGCTAAAGCAGATAAAAAGGCTGGTCGTACAGCGGCTGAGGGATTAATCGGAGTCGTATCAAAAGATTTAAATGCGGTTTTGGTTGAGATTAATTCTGAAACAGATTTTGTTGCACGCAATGCCGGATTCCAAGACATCGTGCGCAATGTAGCAACTGCTGCTTTAGATACGCCAGGTGACGTTGAATCTGTTTCTGTTTCTCTTTATCCAGGTTCTGAGAAGACTGTAGAGCTTACGATTAAAGATGCAATTGGTACAATTGGCGAAAATATGACATTTCGTCGTTCCGCTAAATTGTCTGTTGAGAATGGTGTTGTTGCGACTTATATACACAATAGTGTAGCTGATGGTCTTGGTAAGCTTGGTGTTTTGGTTGCGATTGAAACAACAGGAAATAAAGAAGCAGCTCTTGCTTTTGGTCGGCAGATTGCGATGCATATTGCGGCAACCAATCCGTTAGCGCTTACAGCACAAGATGTTGATGCTGCTGCTGTTGAACGTGAAAAAGCAATTTTTTCAGATCAAGCACGTCAGTCTGGAAAGCCTGAAAATATCATTGAAAAAATGGTAGAAGGACGTATGCGTAAGTTTTTTGAAGAGGTTGTTTTACTTTCTCAAGCTTTCGTTATGAATCCTGATATGACTGTTGAGGAAGTTTTAAAGGATGCTGAGAAATCAATTGGTGCACCAACAAAAATTACAGGCTTTATTCGTTTTGCATTAGGTGAAGGTGTGGAAAAAGAGGAGTCTGATTTTGCTGCAGAGGTTGCTGCTGCTGTAAAAGGCTAGTTATTGCAAACCCTTGATCAGAGATTTAAAATCATATCGTTGGTTGTAGAATCTCTGATGGGAACAATGTAATTGTTGAGAGGGCGTCACATGAAAAAAGTGGTGCCCTTCGTGATGTCAAAAGCAAAAAGTAAATGTGCTTTTGGGGAGATTATTAATGGCATTAGCACTTCCGTATAAACGTATTCTTTTGAAGGCTTCTGGTGAAGCTCTTATGGGGGGGCAGAGTTTTGGCATTGATGTTTCTGTTGTAGACCGTATTGCCGCTGATATTGCAGAAGTGCGCACAATGGGGATAGAAGTTGCGGTTGTTATCGGTGGGGGAAATATTTTTCGTGGCGTTGCTGTTGCTTCGCATGGTGGGGACCGAGTGACAGGTGATCATATGGGAATGCTTGCAACTGCTATTAACTCTTTAGCATTGCGAACATCTTTGACAAAATTAGGGGTTGAAACTGTTGTACTCTCTGCAATTGCTATGCCACAAATTTGTGAAAGTTTTTCGCAACGTAAAGCAATAGCTTATATGAATCAGGGAAAAGTTGTTATTTTTGCGGGTGGTACAGGAAATCCATTTTTTACCACTGATTCTGCTGCTACTTTACGTGCAGCAGAAATTGGTGCAGATGTCCTTCTTAAAGGAACACAAGTTGATGGTATTTATTCAGCAGATCCAAAGATAGATCCTACGGCTAAGCGTTTTGATCAATTAACACATGTTGAAGTTTTGCAATGGGGATTATCTGTTATGGATTCAACGGCGGTCACTTTAGCACGTGAGAACAATGTACCGATTATTGTGTATTCCATTCATGAAAAAGGCGGTTTGGCTAAGGTCTTGAATGGAACAGGACGCTTTACAATAGTATCGGAATAAGGGTAAGCTTCAAAGGACAATTGAAGGAGACAGAAATATGAATGTTACATCAATTATGGCTGATCTGAAACGTCGCATGGATGGTGCTATTACGGCTTTTAAACATGAATTAGGTGGTTTGCGGACTGGACGTGCATCGGCCAGTTTATTAGAACCGTTGACTGTTGAATCTTATGGTTCTGTTGTGCACATAAATCAGGTTGCTAATATTTCTGTTCCCGAACCTCGGATGCTTTCTGTTTCTGTATGGGATAAAACGATGGTCGGAGCTGTAGAGCGCGCTATTCGCGATTCTGGTCTTGGTTTAAATCCCATAACTGATGGTACGACTTTACGTATTCCTTTGCCTGAGTTGAATGAAGAGCGCCGTAAAGAACTTGTAAAAATTGCGCATCACTATGCAGAGCAAGCGCGTGTTGCTACACGTCATGTTCGTCGGGATGGTATGGACGATTTGAAAAAGTTAGAAAAAGATGGTCAAATTGGACAAGATGAAGCACATAGTTTGTCTGAAAAAGTTCAAAAACTCACAGATGAAACTATTGCTGATATTGATAAAATTTTAGCCGTAAAAGAATCTGAGATTATGCACGTTTAAGACGGTTTTGTTGCTAGAAAAAGGGTGTTATATTCCCAGCCTGTAAATTGCTTCTATGGATAATAGTAGGGAGTGGTGTGTTCTGTGATAGCAAGGTGTGATGCAGAAAGGTATTTTATCGTTTTATCATCTTGATATGGTAGAGATTGATTTGAAAGGGCAGATGTTTTAATTTTTAAATCTGCGTGGTAAGCCATACCCTTTGCTGGAAGACACTATTTAACAGCATTGGGAGGGCTTTTAGTTTAGCATGTTTTTGTTAAACGGCATAATGAAAGCGTTATTAGAAATTATTTCAATATTCTAAGATGAGGGTTAGGGAAAGAATATAACGCAAAAATAAGCCTAAACTTTCTCTTATTTCCCATTATAAAACATGTGAGTATAATCGATCAAGCAGATATTATGTGGCGTAATTCATTTTATATTTGAGAAAATATTAAAAAAATATTTTAGGATTAATCTTGACGGAGATTTTTGAAGCTGTTTTCATTGATTATTAGTCTTATAAGCGCTATCTTGGTAGACTGAATTGTTTACAGTAAATTATAAGAGAAATTTATACAAGTATGAAATAAAAATACTGCGTAGGGAGGTTTTTCTTGCGTCAATTTTAGAGCTTGTATTTTCTATTTTTATCGTTTGGATGTTGTTTTGTCTAATTTGGTTTATCGTGTTCTGACAGCTTTTGTGTTTGGCTTTATTGCGTTGTATCTAACATGGTTGGGAGGAATCTTCTTTTTTTTATTTGTATGGTGTATTGGCGGTTTTGTTCTTTATGAGTGGATGAGTATTACTAAAGAGAAATGGTGTATTTCACAAAAAATATTAGCAAGTATCTTTTATTTGATCTTTGGCTTTTTTTTAGTGTTGAGTGTATCTGCTTCATTGATTTTTTGTGTTTTAATCGTTTTGGCTGCGGTGTTGGCTATTATATCTATAAAAAAGGGTGGTTGGGTTTTTTGTGGTTTTTTATATGCATCTTTCCCTGTTGTTGCTTTATGTTTTCTACGGGATCATGAAATGTTGGGGTTTCAAGTTGTTATTTTCTTATTTACGATAGTGTGGGGAACAGATATTGGTGGGTATTTTATCGGACGTGCATTAGGGGGTCCTAAATTAGCACCACAATTTTCTCCTAATAAAACATGGTCAGGAGCACTTGGTGGTACATTTTTCGGAGTTTTCGGTGGTATATGGGTTGCTTTTGGATTTTTTGATATAAATTTAGTAAGTTTTTTTGTGCCACTCCTTACACTTGTTTTGTCAATTGTTTCACAATTGAGTGATTTAGGGCAGTCATGGCTCAAAAGACGGTTTTCTGTTAAAGATTCTAGTTCTTTATTGCCTGGACATGGTGGTTTTATGGATCGTATAGATGGATTGGTAGGGGCAGCTTTTCTTCTTTATTTAATTGGTTCATTTATGTCTGATATGGATGCGCCTTTTAATCTTTTTAGTATGATCTAATTGGGAGAAGATAGTTTGGGACTTTTAAATCATATCGTCACTATGGGTGATTTTCTTTTAAGAAGTTTGAGTATTCTTTTCATCATTATGATTATCATTTTTGTGCACGAATTTGGGCATTATCTCATTGGTCGGTGGTGTGGTATTAAGGCGTTAATTTTTTCGCTTGGATTTGGGCCAGAAATAGCGAGTTATACAGATAAGCATGGCACGAAGTGGCGTTTAGCACTTATTCCCTTAGGAGGTTATGTAAAATTTGTTGGGGATGAAGAAAAAATCGATACGGGATCATCCCAATCATCTCTGATTGTTGATGGTTCATTTGCTAGTGCGCATGCTTGGAAAAAAGCAGCAACTGTTTTTGCTGGTCCTTTCTTCAATGCCCTTTTTACTGTTGTTATTCTAACATTTTTTTTCTTTATCTATGGTCGTGTAGCCATTGAGCCCGTTGTTGGTTCTTTGGTAAAAGATAGCCCTGCTCTTCAGTCCGGTTTGGAATTAGGTGATCGTTTTGTTGAAATGGATGGACGACGGGTTGAAAGTTTTGAAGATTTGATGAATTATGTAACTTTTCACGGAAGAGAACCCATAGAGTTTAAAATAGAACGCATGGGGCGATTCTTTACAACGGTGATTACCCCGAAAGTCGTTGAGCGAGATGATGGATTTGGTAATCGAACACGAAGTGCTATGATAGGTGTGGGTGTTCCTGTTGATTTAAATAATCCTGCACATTTAGATCCGGCTTATATAAAACATATTCGCTATGATTTTGTAACAGCTGTAAGAGAAGCGTCAGACCGTACTGTGTTTATTACTACTCAAACTGTTCTTTTTATGAGTCGTTTAATAGGAGGAAAAGAGGATCGTTGTCGGCTAAGTGGACCTTCTAAAACCGTTAAAATTGCTTGGAAAGTGAGCGAGACAGGTTTTATCTCTTTGTTGAATTTGGCAGCTTTTCTTTCAATAAGTGTTGGGCTTATTAACCTTTTTCCGATTCTACCGCTTGATGGGGGACATCTTTTATTGCATGTCATTGAGGTCATTACTGGGAGGAAAATATCAGCTAAGATTCAGGGAATTGTTTTTCGTTTAGGTTTTTCCATTCTTCTCCTTTTTATGATCTTTGTCTTTTTTAATGATTATTTTTGTAGATTTAGCTAATTAAATTATAGAAAACGCTTTATAAATTGAGTAATAATAGCAAAAACAAATTGAGGGTTGTTTACCATGTCTGCAAAATGTTGTGGCGTCGTACATTATAATGAGTAATTAAGGAATGAAAAGTCTCGCTAAGGTTATTATGGCAGTTAGCTTTTTAAGGCATCATGTCCAAGGAATAAGAGTAAGGTAAAAAAGCCAATGACTACGAATTCAAAGTTTTTAAATGCAGCATCTGTATTGGTGTTAAAGATGGGGATGATTGCCTCAGCAACGGTTTTTATGTCAATTGCTGCGGTTGGAGAAATACAAGCGTCTGTAGTCCGTTCTATTGAGGTTCGTGGGAATAAGTTTGTAAGTTCTCAGGCGATTCGAGACAATATGGGGATTAAGGCTGGACAAGGGGTTTCCAGTGGTGATGTCGATAATGCTGTAAAGAATCTTTTTGAATTGGGTTTATTTTATGATGTTAAAATAAATCCGGTAGGTGATAAATTGGTTGTATTCGTAAAAGAATATGAGGTTGTCAATCAAATATTGTTTCAGGGAAATAAATCTTTTAAAGATCCAGATCTTAAGCGGTTTATTTCTTTAAAACCGAATGAGCCTTTTAATTCTGCAAAGCTTTCTGCTGATATAAATACAATTCGTGAAGCCTATAAAACTCTTGGTCGTAATAATATCACTGTTAACGTTCAAACGATTAACCTTGGAAAAGGGCGTGTTAATGTGATATTTAATGTTATTGAAGGGAAAAAAACAAAGATTGGTGATATTACTTTTAAGGGAAATAGTGTCTTTGGAAGTCGCCGTTTGCGTGATGTGATTTCAACAAAAACTTCAGGAATTTTTTCGAAGTTGTTGGGAGGTGATGTTTACAGTGAAGAGCGCCTCGCTGCTGATGAAGAAGCTTTACGTCGCTTTTATTATAATCGTGGTTATGCAGATTTTCGTATAGTCTCTTCTAAAGCGACTTTTGATGCAGCAAGCAATACGTATAAAATTTCTTTCGTTCTTGATGAGGGTGCGCGCTATAAAATTAGTGATATTCAGGTTGAAAGTGATGTTGATGGAATTGATGTTCAATCTGTGAAAAGGGTTCTTAAAACCCAGCCAGGTGATGTTTATAATGCAGAAGATATTGAACAGTCTGTTGCAATTATTAATAACAAGGTTGCTGATTCGGGATATGCTTTTGCTAAAGTTGAACCGCGGGGAAATCGTAATTTAGCAAATCATACAATTTCAATTTTATATAATATTGAACAGGGTACACGTGCTTATATTCAGCGTATTGATATACGTGGCAACGAGAAAACGCGTGATTACGTCATTCGCCGTGAAATTGATTTAAACGAAGGGGATGCTTACAATCAAACTTTATTACAGCGGGCAAAACGTCGTCTAGAAAGTTTAGGTTTCTTCAAAGCCGTTAATATTTCAATGGTTCCCACAGATCAATCTGACCAAGTTATTTTGGTAATAGATGTCGTTGAAGCTTCAACAGGAGATCTCTCTCTTTCTGGAGGGTATACAACAGGAGGAACAAGTCCTGGTATGTCACTTGAAGTTTCTGTTACTGAACGTAATCTGGGGGGACGTGGTCAATATGTTCGTTTAGGATTAGGTGCGGGGCAAGAAAAATCTCGTAATTATAATTTATCATTTGTTGATCCTTATTTCTTAGGGTATCGTTTATCTGCTGGCATTGATATTTTTCGTAGTACTTATCGTGCTGATAAAGCCTATGATGTACGACAGACAGGTGGATCGCTGCGGTTTTCGTTACCTATTAATAATCAATTATCTGCTAATGTAGCTTATTCTTATGTGCAGGAAGAATATGATTTTGGCGGAGAGTATGATTTTGACAAAGAGAGTGATGTAATAGAATTATATGGGAAATATTCTGGTGCTATTGTTCAAGCTGCAAAACAAAGCCCTTGGAAACGTTCATCAATTAGTTATGGTTTTACCTATAATACGATTGATGATATGAGATCCCCCCATGATGGGTGGTACGTGCATCTTCTTCAGGAATATGCAGGGCTTGGTGGAAGTGCAAAGTTCTTGAAGACCACGGGTAAGGCGATGATGTACAAGACTCTTTCTGATCAGAAGGATATTGTTGGTTTGCTTTCCTTTGGGGGTGGTTATATCCATGAAATAGGTAAAGAAGGTGTTCGTATTTTCGATATGTTTAAAGCGAATACTGATATGATTCGAGGGTTCAAATATAATGGAATAGGTCCACGTCAGGTTTCCAGTAAGGGTGAGGTTTATTTCTTGGGGGGAACGACATATATGAATGCGACTGCTGAAGTACAGTTTCCTATCCCTGTTGTGCCTGAAGGGTTCGGGTTGCGCGGTGCTTTATTTGCGGATATTGCTACGCTTTATGGCAATAATTATAAAGCCGTTTTTAAAGGTGAACCGTCTGTTACCAATACTAAAAGTGCTTGGCGTTCATCTGCAGGTGTAAGTTTGATGTGGGATTCTCCGTTTGGTCCTTTGCGTTTTGATTATGCTTGGCCAATAATGAAGCAGGAAGGTGATCGTTTGCAACAATTGAACTTTGGTATTTCTACGAAGTTCTGATTGGAGCGATTTTAAGAAGGAAAAACGCGAAGAGAATAGCTTAAGCGGGGAGAGAAAGTGTTTTGATGGCGGATACATTTTTTTTTACGCCGTCCCGGCGATTGACAGTTGCAAATGTTGCTGAGTTGACGGGTGCAAAGCTTCTTAATCCAGAGTTTTCTCATAAAGTTATCAATACTCTTTCTTCACTTGAGAGTGCTGTGGAAGGTTCTCTTGTTTTTGTAGAGCATCGGAAGTTTTCTGATGCTTTACTGGATAGTTCTGCTGTTGCTGTTTTTTGTACGAATGAGATTGTTTTTAAAGTTCCCGAAACTATGGCAATTTTGGTGACATCCACGCCACAGCGTGACTTTGCTCAGATTGGTCGTATTTTGTTTCCAGATTCTGTCAAGCCAATGCCTTGGTTGGGACCGAAGGGGATTTCATCTCATGCGCATATTCATCCAACGGCTAAGTTGGCACATGATGTGTGTATTGAAGCGGGAGCTGTTATTGGTAGAAATGTTGAGATTGGTGCAGGAACTCTTATTTCATCCACAGCTGTTATCGGTGAAAATTGCCGTATTGGATGTGACTGCTATATTGCTCCTAAGGTAACAGTTCAGTGTTCTATAATAGGTGATAAGGTTCAGCTTTATCCTGGTGTTTGCATTGGGCAAGATGGTTTTGGTTATGTTGGCAGCGTTTCTGGAATCGAGAAAATTCCACAGCTTGGTCGCGTTATTATTGAGGATGGTGTAGAAGTTGGTGCGAACACGACAATTGATCGTGGGACATTTCAAGATACTGTTATTGGTGAAGGAAGCAAGATTGATAATCTTGTACAAATTGCCCACAATGTAAAAATTGGCCGCTATTGTCTTATTGCCGCTCAATGTGGCATTGCGGGAAGTACATCTATAGGGGATATGTCTCAGCTTGGCGGATGTGTTGGAGTAGCCGATCACATCATAATAGGTAAATGTGTTCAGATTGCTGCTCGTAGTGGTGTTATGAATGATATTCCGGATGGCGAAAAATGGGGAGGTAGTCCAGCGCGACCATTTAAACAATGGTTTCGTGAAGTAGCGACGTTGCGCAGTATGGGAAAAGTTAAAAAGGAGAAACGCTGATATGATCAGCAGTGAGAAGACTAAAAACTTAGAGGCTGTCGATATTGAAAAACTATTATCAATATTACCGCACCGTTATCCATTTTTATTAATCGATCGTATAGTTGATATTGATGGTGAACAAGGAGCTATTGGTATTAAAAATATAACGATTAATGAGCCGCATTTTACAGGACATTTTCCCGCAAAGCCTGTTATGCCTGGAGTTTTGATTTTAGAAGCTATGGCACAAACGGCAGGAGCAATAGCACTTTTAAATTTAGGCAATAAGCAAACAAATTTAGTTTACCTTATGACGGTTGATAATGCGAAATTTCGTAAACCGGTTATGCCTGGTGATCAGCTCAAGATTCATGTTCAGCTTTTGAAAAAAAGATCTGGTATAAGACGTTTTTCGTGTGTTGCAAAAGTAGAAGATGTCCGAGTCGCTGAAGCAGAAATTGCTGCGATGATTGTCGAAGAAGAATAAACGATATTTGATGGGAATTTAAAAATGTCCGGTACGAAAATCCATCCAACTGCTCTTGTGGAAAAGGGAGCGCAGCTTGGTGAGAATGTACGCGTTGGACCATTTTGCCATATTAGTTCAGAGGCTGTTATTGGTGATGAATGTAGTTTGACAAGTCATGTTGTAATAATGGGAAAGACAACGTTAGGAGCCAAGAGTAAAGTATTTTCTCATGCCGTTTTGGGAGCAGATCCGCAAAATAATAAACATAAAGGAGGGGCTACGACTCTTTTTATTGGTAAGAATTGTACGATTCGTGAAGGTGTAACAATGCATAGGGGTTCCGATTCGAGCGTGGGAATGACAGTTGTTGGTGATAATTGCCAATTTTTTTGTTATGCGCATATCGCTCATGATTGTTATGTAGGCAATCATGTAACATTTGCCAATAACGCAATGATTGCTGGTCATGTTACTATTGGTGATTATGTAATTATTGGTGGTGGTGCTGCTGTTCATCAATTTGTTCGTGTCGGACATCATGCATTTATCGGCGGCGTATCTGCACTGGTTGGTGATCTGATACCTTATGGAACAGCTGTTGGTGTGCAGGCGAAACTTGCTGGTCTCAATATTATTGGCATGAAGCGTGCAGGACTTGAGCGTCAAGATATTCATGCACTCCGTCATGCGGTTGCCATGCTTTTTGATCATAGCAAACCATTTAAAGAACGTGTCAGTGATGTTGCTTCTTTCTATTCTTCTTCTCAGTCTGTTGCTGACGTTGTTAATTTTATTAAAGAAGAAGGAAAGCGTTTTTATTGTACACCAAAATTTGAAGGCGATAGAATAAAAAAACAAAAGGATTAAAAATGCCTATTTGGGGAGCCAGAAGTTTTTTTTCCGGCCGTACTGCTGTTATAGCAGGAAATGGTGTTCTACCGATTACTGTTGCGCAGGCTCTTGAGAAGAATGGAGAGAATCCTTTTCTTGTGCTTTTGCGTGGTGAGGCAGATTCGGTTCTTTATCGCTATGAGCATTGCGAGCTATCAATTGTAGAGTTAGCGCGACTCATTAAAATCTTAAAAGAGGCTAGAGTTTATAATGTTGTTTTGGCAGGTGGTGTGAAAAAGCGCCCACTTCTTAAACAATTGCGACTGGACTGGACAACATTTTTAGCTCTTCCTAAGTTAATCGGAGCTTTGAAGAGAGGGGATGATGCGTTATTAAAAGCTTTTATACGGGTTATTGAAGCACACGGTTTTTGTGTTATTGGTGCTCACGAAATAGTCCCAGATCTTTTAGCTCCTATAGAATTTAATTTAACAGTACGGCGTGCTACTCCAAAAGAGAAAAAAGATATTTTTTTAGCAGCAGAAGCAGCAAAGCTTTTAGGTCAATTAGATATCGGGCAAGCCGTTGTCATTGTCCAAGGAAGGGTGGTTGCACTGGAGGGCGCTGAGGGAACTGATAATATGTTGTGGCGTGTTTGTGAAATGCGAGAAAGAGGGCAAATTCCCCTTAAAGGTGGCGTTCTTGTAAAATGTGCAAAACCACAACAGGATAATCGCGTTGATTTGCCATCAATTGGGCCTACGACAATAATGAATATTGCAAAGAGTGGTTTATCTGGTGTTGCGGTGGAGGCAAATAGAAGTCTAATATTATCGGTGAAAACAACAATAGAAAAAGCTAACAAATATTCTCTATTTATAGAGACATTTGAAAAGTTTGGTCATGAATAATTGTTTCTTAAAGATTGCTGTGGTTTCAGGTGAGGAATCTGGTGATTTACTTGCGTCTGATTTAATTTCTTGTTTATCACAACAGATAGGAAGCAATATTCGTTTGATTGGTGTTGGGGGGAGGCATTTAAAGGCATTGGGTTTAAAAAGCTTTTTTGATTCCCATGATATTACTTTAATAGGTTTAAAGGAGGTGTTAAAAAAACTACCATTGTTGTTGCTACATATTCGCAATTTATCCAAATTTATTGCACAAGAACAACCTGATTGTTTAATTATTATTGATAGTCCTGATTTCACACATCGTGTTGCACAAAAGGTACATGCTTTAGCGCCTTCTATTCCTATCATTAAATATATTGCACCAACCGTTTGGGCATGGAGGCCAGAGCGTGCAAAAGCTATGTGTGGATTTATTGATCATGTTTTAGCGGTTTTTCCTTTTGAAGAAAAGGTTATGCAAGATTTGGGAGGTCCTGCCACGACCTATGTTGGACATCGTCTTTTGACATATCCTCCCCTTTTGAGAGTTCAATCAGAAAAAGAGCGCCAATCAGAAAAAAAACACTTGTGTGATAAACAAACATCATCGCCTACATTAGTTATCTTACCAGGATCACGCAATTTAGAAATTCGTTCCTTAATGCCTATTTTTCAAGAAACAGTAGAGATTCTTGTACAACGTATTCCTCATTTACGTATTATTTTACCAACCTTACCACGTTTAGCGAATAAAATTCGTCATTTTGTACAAGCCTGGAAAAGCAAAGTGGAAATTGTAGTTGGTGAAGATGCAAAATGGCGTGCTTTTGCACAAGCAGATGTTGCACTTGCAGCATCTGGAACGGTTTCACTTGAATTAGCATTAGCTAAAATTCCAATGATCCTTTGCTATAAACTTGATCGTTTTTCTAAATTCTTTATTTTCCCTAAAATAATGTTATGGAGTGCAGCTCTTCCCAATATTATTTCTGATAAGCCTATTGTACCAGAATATTTTGATGAATTTTTACGCCCAGGCATGTTAGCAAGACAAGTAGAACAACTTTTGTATAATCCTTTGATACGACAGGCACAACTCGATGCCTTTCAGATGGTAGAACAGAAAATGAAAATTGAAGTATCATCGGGGGTTGTTGGCGCACAAACAATTATCGCTCTTTTAAAAAGCAGGAATAAAATTGTATAAATAAAGCAATATTTTAATGGTTAATATTTAATTTTAGCAAGAAAATTACAAGCACGTTTGCTTTTAGGATTGGTAAAAAATTCTTCAGAGGCTGTATCTTCAACAATTTTTCCATTTTCTAGAAAGAGTATTCTTTCTGAGACTTTGCGTGCGAAGCCCATTTCATGGGTAACACAAAGCATTGTGATCCCTGTATCGGCCAATCGAGCCATCACTTCCAAAACTTCTCCCACACTTTCTGGATCAAGAGCAGAGGTTGGTTCATCAAAAAGCATGACTTCAGGTTCCATACAAAGTGCACGGGCAATCGCAACACGTTGTTGTTGCCCACCAGAAAGTTGTAAAGGATATTTTTTACAGTGTTTTTCAATACCAACATGCGTTAAGTAACGAATTGCCCGTTCTTGTGCTTGTTGTTTGGAAAGCCCTTGAACTGTCATAGGTGCTAAAATACAATTTTGTAGAACACTCATGTGGGGAAATAAATTAAAGTTTTGAAAGACCATTCCTATCTTACGAAGAACATTTTTTTGCTGTTGTACAGAAGCGGTATGGATATCAACGTTATGGATACAGATTGAACCTTTTTGGGCTTGTTCTAATTGATTAATACAGCGAATTAACGTTGATTTTCCTGATCCGGATGGTCCACAAATAACGATATGTTCACCAGCTTGAACATTAAAGTTGATATCATGTAGGACCTGAAAGTTTCCATACCATTTATTTAGATTTCGAATAGAGATCACAGGGTTTTTACTGGGGGAGATCGATTTATTATTTTTCAAATTCATCTTATTTTATTCTTTCATTGATGAATAACTTGATTAATTTAACATTTTGGTTTGGTAAAGTTTTTTATAATCATTTTATTTACCGTAAATATCGAGTGAGGCGCTGTTCGATAAAAACAATAAAACGATGAATGAGTTCAACGATAAAGAGATAGATAAGAGCAGCCCAAACGTAAACTTGAAAATCGAAAGTCCGTGAATAAGTGAGTTTAGCAACCCCCATTAAATCATAAACAGTAATAAGTGAGGCAATAGCACTGGATTTAATCATTAAAATCAACTCATTTCCTAGGGGGCGTAATGCTACAATTATTGCTTGTGGAAGAATAACTCTAAAAAATGTGACAGAATTACTTAGACCTAAAGCTTTTGATGCTTCACGTTGCCCAGTTGTTACGGATAGAAAACTTCCTTTCAAGATCTCAGATTGATAGGCAGCAGAATTGAGTGTAAAAATAAAAAGACAACAATACCACGCGTTTTGAAAAAACCACCATAGTCCCACCTGTTGCCAAAAACTGTTCATTGAACCAAGCCCATAATAAAAAAGGAAGAGTTGAGCTAATAAAGGAGAGCCACGGAAAAAATAGACATAAGCATTTGCACAATATTGTAAAAATGTATTTTTTGATACACGTGCAAAAGCGATAAGCATACCAAGAAAAAAACCAAGAGAACAAGAAATAGAAACAAGCTCAACAGTAACAATAAAGCCATTAATAAATTTTGGTCCATAATGGCTTAAAAGATCAGGATTGAAAAGGAAATAAAGCCACTCAGGAATCATTGACGTAGCACCTTTTTATAGCCTATTTGAGTGTATATTTCCAAATGGCGTAAGATTGCAGCAAAAAACGCTGAAAATAACAAATAGAGCAAGCATGCTACAAGATAAAATAGCATGGGTTTATTGGTAGCAGCGACAGCTAAATTCGTTTGTCGCATGAGGTCAACAAGTGCGATGGTTGAAACAAGGGATGTATCTTTCAGTAAAGTAAGCCAATTATTAGAAAGTCCTGGCAAGGCATTTTGGATGAGCTGAGGGAAGACAATACGAAAAAATGTGGTTGACCGTGAAAGTCCTAAAGCTTTAGCCGCTTCATATTGACCTTTATCAAAAATATTAAATGCTCCAAGCCAAACTTCACAAGAAAAAGCTGCAAGAACCATACTAAGCGCAAGAACACCAGCAACAAAAGCATTGATACTGAACATGATTTCAAAATTAAAATAGTCAAAGACATTTTGAATAAGGCTTTGTAACCCGTAGTAAACTAAAAACAAAGTTAAAAGCTCTGGTAGTCCACGAAATACCGTTGAAAAGAGGCGTGCCATAGCTTTGGCCATCTTAATATTAGATCGAATCATCACTGCATTTAGAAGACCTAGAGGAAGTCCTAGAAGTCCACAACATAATGCCAATGACAATGTCATTCCTGCACTAGAAAGTATAACCGCTCCCCACCCACCATTGCTAAATGATAGCAATGCTAAATTTTCAATCATTCTTGTGTTCCTCATGAAAGAGTTAGATAATATTTTTTAGAAATAACCAACAGGTTTCATTTAAATTATCCTATTGATATTTAATAGACATCACTTGTAAAATATTTTCTCATAATTTTCTCATAAGTTCCATCCAAACGGATTTCTTTTAGCGCCTTATTGAACTTATTTTTAAGATCATTATTATTTTGACGGAGTGCGATTGCAACAGGAAATTTTGTTTCTTCTAGAGTTCCTAGGAGGAGACAGCAATCTTTTCCTTCATTTTTAAGCCAATTTAATGCTTGTAATTTATCAACAATAATCACATCAAGTCGATGATTTAAAAGGTCACGATTCACTTCTATTATGGAAGGGTAGAGTTTGATTTTCACCTCTTTAGAAGCATAATGATCTTCTGCATAGAAAGCTTGTGTTGTATTCGATTGTACACCAAGATTTTTACCTCTAAAATCTTGGGTCGAGATTGCTTTAATTCCCGAAGCTTTGGTAACAATAACAGCCAGTGCTGTATCGTAGTAAGGATCTGTGAAGTCAATTTTTTGTAAGCGGTCTTTTGTGAGAGAGAGGGAAGCAATGATAGCATCATATTTTTTTGCAATAAGTCCAGGGATCATTCCCTCGAAGTCTTGTGTGACAATAGTACACTCAACATTCATTTTTTTACAAAGCGCATAAGATATATCAATATCAAGTCCCTGCAATTTATTATTTGAGTCAATATAACTAAAGGGAGGGTAGGTGCCTTCACTCGCAATTTTTAATGTTTTCGCATCAGTCAATTGGGTGAATAGTGCGGCGCTTATTATAAGAGCTCCTGCTAATAGTTTCATGATGTTCTCCTATTGGATAAGCAGGCAAATATGAAATCGTTATGTTTTTATAATCTATAAGCTTTTTTGGAGCAATTCAAAAATTTATTGATGCTTATTTTAGATCATTATGTTGGACATTATTATCAAAAAAATTATCTTTTTTATTGATAAAAAAAGAATAAATATCTTATTGCTTATATGATAACTTAAGTTTCATGAAATGATTGATTTGGATCATTTTATGAATAAAAATAAGGATTATTTCTTGAAAATAAGGCTATTCAATTTGAACATAAAGAAAAAATTAGATTTTGATACGATAAAAATACAACCTTATTGTTGTGATTAGATTCTATAAAATGTTTAAATATCGAGGAACAATTAAAATTTTTTTATAAAAATGCTAAATTTCCGATTATACTTGCATGCCCAATAAAGAGTTTAAAATACGCCTTAAATATAAAGACTGAATTTTAATTCATAGTGATATCTAATCAATATCAAAAGTAAAATATTTTCTCATAATTTTCTCATAGGTTCCATCGGTGCGGATTTCTTCTATTGCTTTATTAAAACTGTTTTTAAGATCATTATTATTTTGACGGAGTGCAATTGCAACAGGAAAATTTGTTTCTTCTAGAGTTCCTAAGAGGAGACAGCAATTCTTTCCTTCATTTTCAAGCCAATTTAATGCTTTTAATTTATCAAAGATGATGATATCAAGCCGGTGGCTTAAAAGATCACGATTAACTTCTATTGCTGTAGGGTAAAGTTTGATATTCACTCCTTCAGAGGCGTAATGATCTTCCGCATATGCAGCTTGCGTTGTATTCGATTGTACTCCAAGATTTTTACCTCTAAAGTCTTGTGTTGAGATTTCTTTAATTCCCGAATTTTTAGTCACGATAATAGCAAGTACATTATTGTAGTAAGGATCTGTAAAATCAATTTTTTGTAAGCGCTCTTTTGTAGGAGAAAGGGAAGAAACGATAGCATCGTATTTTTTTGCAAGAAGACCGGGAATCATCCCCTCGAAGTCTTGTGTGACAATAGTACATTCAACATTCATTTTTTTACAAAGCGCATAAGATATATCGATATCAAATCCTTGAAGTTTGTTATTTGAGTCAATATAACTAAATGGCGGATAAGAAGCATCGCTTGCAATTTTCAGCGTTTGAGAATTGGTCGATAGGGTAAACAGTGTCGAGCTTATTATAAGAGCTCCTGCTAATAATTTCATGATGTTCTCCTATTAGATAAGCTGGCAAATATGAAACCATCATGAACTTTTATAATCTGTAAGCTCTTTTGGAGCAATGTAAAAAATTTATCTGTATTCATTTTGCTATCATTATGCTGGATATCATTATCAAAAAATGATTTATTCTTATCAAGTATGGGAATAAAAAATACAGGAAAGAAGTACACCTCTTGTTGATTATATGATGATTATTTAATAATTTTATTTAAAAATCAATAAGTTATTTTTAATAGAAAAGCTATTAACTTAAGTACAAGGAAAATTTCAGCTCTTAACAGGAAAAAATGTAAAGTATTTTTATTCTAATCTACTTGAAGAGGGATAAGAAGGTTTTGGCATCTTAAAGAAGCACTTAATGTAAGCCTTTTGCAATTTTATCTGGAGAAGATAGAAAGTAAAATTCTGACATTGCTAGATTTTAATATGTAATAAGGCTTTTAAACATGAGGGAATGATAGGGAATACTCTTCCATTAAAGATAATGAGAATTATAAGGTAAAATTTTCAATTTCTTTTTGCTAAATGTTTGGCTAATTTGCAGAAGAGTATTCTCAATTTATTTACAGAGCTAAAACTTAGAATTTTTTTAGTAAATTTTTATGATGATGTTACCTCTGTAGAAAGAGCTTTAAAATCACGTTTTATAAAAATTCGTAAAGGATGTTCTTTGATTATTCTCAATAAAGCTTCAGTAAATTGAAGCCTTATTGATTTTTTTAATTTGCACGTTCATCCATAGGAACATAGTCACGCATAGCATAGCCTGTGTAGAGTTGTCGAGGACGACCAATTTTTTGTGCAGGGTCTTCAATCATTTCTTTCCATTGTGCCACCCACCCGACACTGCGCGCCAATGCAAAAAGAACAGTAAACATTTCAGTTGGAAAACCTAGAGCTTTTAATGTAATGCCGGAATAGAAATCAACATTGGGATAAAGCTTTTTTTCAATAAAATATTCATCACTTAAGGCAATTTTTTCAAGTTCTATTGCAATATCAAGAAGCGGGTCATCTTGAATGTTGAGTTCTTTTAAAACTTCGTGACAGGTTTTTTGCATGATTTTTGCACGTGGATCATAATTTTTATAGACACGGTGCCCAAAGCCCATAAGGCGGAAAGGATCATTTTTATCTTTTGCACGTGCAATAAATTCAGGAATTCTTTTAATAGAACCTATTTCTTGTAGCATTTTTAGACATGCTTCATTGGCCCCACCATGTGCTGGTCCCCAAAGGCATGCAACGCCTGCTGCGATACAGGCAAACGGATTAGCACCCGAGGATCCAGCAAGACGTACCGTAGATGTAGAAGCATTTTGTTCATGATCTGCATGAAGGATAAAGATTTGATCCATCGCCCGAGCAAGCACAGGGCTTGTTTTATATTCTTCACAAGGAACAGCAAAGCACATACGGAGGAAATTTGCAGCATAACTAAGATCATTACGTGGATAAACAAATGCTTGTCCGATACTGTATTTATAGGCCATCGCAGCAAGCGTTGGAACTTTTGAGATAAGACGAACAGAAGCAATCATTCTCTGGTGAGGATCTGTAATATCGATAGAGTCGTGATAGAACGCAGACATAGCACCAAGGCAGGCAACCATGACGGCCATAGGATGAGAATCACGACGGAAGCCATGGAAGAAGCGTGCAAACTGTTCGTGTACCATGGTATGCTGCATAATACATCGATCAAATTCATTTTTTTCTTGCTGTGTTGGGAGTTCACCGTAAAGTAAAAGATAACAACTTTCAAGAAAGTCTCCTTTTTCAGCCAATTGATCAATAGGATAACCACGATAAAGCAATATGCCTTTATCACCATCGATATAAGTAATTTTTGATTCACAAGAAGCTGTTGAAGTAAAACCAGGATCATAAGTAAAAATATCGGTTTTTTTGTAGAGAGAAGCAATTTCAATGACTTCAGGTCCACTCGTGCCTTTACGCAAGGGAAGCTCTACTTTTTTATCATTCACAATAATATATGCGTTATTCTCAGACATTCGGTATTCCTTTCAGATCCTTCACTTCTAAAAATTAAGACTCTGCTTCATCAGAGTGGGGGATGTATAACTGAAGCTTTTTTTACTTATATTAAGGGTAGATTGCCTCTAACAGTGAGTACATGCAATCTAAAAATATTTCCTTATTGATCATTATTACTCAATAAAAAATGTATTTCAATGATATAACACAAAAAACTCTTTTAGGGTGGGTTGAGATATCTGTATAGATCCCTATTTGAGGAAATATACTCAGTACCATCATAAGCATATTGTTGTGATAAGTTGGTCTTTGATGCGATGAAGGGATTCATCGCGTCCTAATAAAATAAGAACATCCAAAACACCTGGTGATGTTGCACATCCTGTAAGAGCTGCGCGAAGTGGTTGGGCGATAGATCCAAATTTGAGATTCTGTGTTTGTATACAAGAGCGAAGTGTTTCATCTAGTTTTTTTGTATCCCAAGAGGGGCAAGCTTTCAGGGCAAGATAAAGATCGTTTAAAATGGTTCGTCCATTTTTATCTAAGAGCATTTGTGCTTTTTCATCAAGTTGTAAAGGTCGTTGCGTAAAAATGAAGGAGGCATTGTCAATCAGTTCGCACAGTGTTTTTGAACGTTCTTTCAAATGCGGGATTGCTTTTAAAAATTGAACACGGCGTTTTTCATCAAGTCTTTCAATAAGTTGTGCTCCCTTATCAGTTTCTGGTAGAATATTAAGAGCGGCATCAAAAAGTTCTTGATCATTACTCATGCGCATATAGTGTCCGTTGATGGAATCGAGCTTTTTGAGATCAAAACGAGCAGCACCTTTGTTAATATCCTCAATGTCAAACCAAGAAATCATATCTTTAAGTGACATCAGTTCGTCATCACCATGACTCCAACCTAAACGGACAAGGTAATTGCGCAAAGCAGCAGGAAGATATCCCATTGTTCGGTAGGCGTCAACACCGAGTGCACCATGTCGTTTTGATAATTTTGCACCGTTTTCACCATGGATAAGAGGAATATGTGCCATAACAGGAATGTCCCATCCCATTGCTTTAAAGATGATCATTTGTCGGGCTGCATTAGTAAGATGATCATCACCACGTATAATATGTGTTATGCCCATATCATGATCATCAACGACAACAGCATGCATATAGGTAGGCGAACCATCAGAACGCAAAATAATAAAGTCATCGAGATCTTTATTAGGAAAACGAACATCACCTTGAACACAATCATGTACAATCGTTTCTCCATCTTCAGGGGCTTTGATGCGAATAACAGGCTTAACACCTTTAGGAGCTTCAGAACGATCACGGTCCCGCCATCGTCCATCATAACGTGGTGGGCGCCCTTCTGCACGGGATTTTTCACGCATTTCAGCTAACTCCTCAGGTGAAGCATAACAATAATATGCTTTGCCGTTTTTGACCAACTGTTCGGCGATTTGGCGGTGACGTTCAGCACGTTCAAATTGCGAAATAGGGACGCCATCATAACTAAGCCCCATCCAGTGCAAGCCATCTATAATAGCTTTTACAGCTGCTTCTGTTGAGCGCTCTCGGTCTGTATCTTCAATTCGTAAAAGCATTTTTCCACCGGTATGTTTTGCATAAAGCCAATTAAAAAGAGCAGTACGAGCGCCACCAATATGAAGGAAGCCAGTGGGTGAAGGGGCAAAACGAGTAATAACAGACACGAATATTTTCCTTTAAACTAAGATATTACTTATGGAACTTTATAGAAAAGTTATGTTAGCATAGGTGACGGGGTATGCAATAGCCGTATTGCGAGTTAAAGTGGGGGGGACGGATGTTTTATCAAAGTAAAGTTAAAGAGGGTTTATCCGAAAAATCTGTTACAGAAAGAAAAAAGCCATGTCAAATAGGGAAGAATGTTTTTTCTAGATATGATGATGCAAAGAATGGCAGTTATGATCAACAAAAACTTTTTTTATTGACACTCTTAAAAGAAGCAATCATTCGTTTTCGTAAATGGTTAGAAGATTGTATCAATAAAGAAGTTTCTTTTGGTATCCTTTTTTCGCTGATTTTAGTCTTTTTTGCCCTAGGAATCATTTTTTATTTTCATTTAGAGTGCGAGCCAAGTTGGGGACAATTGGGGGCGTTGGTCAGTATTTTTCTAGGAATATTCTATGTTGTACGTTTTTATCGAAAAATATGGATTCCTATGGGATTTTTATTTTGTATTATATTGGGTGCTTTGGCGGCAAAAATAGAAACGTGGCGTATTGCAACACCCATGTTAAGCAGTGACATTGTCACCACCTTGACGGGAAGAATTGTTTCTATTGAGTCAGGCGCCAAAGGGGGATTTCGTTTAGTTTTGGATATTTTGAGTACAGAAAAGCCCATATTATGCCATAGTCTTCATCGTATTCGTTTATCGGCAAGATATTTGCCATCTGGCTTAGCGATTGGTGATGGCCTATATGGGAAAGTTAAGATTCGTGCATTTTCTGGGCCGGTGCGTCCAGGAGGCTACGATTTTAGTTTTCATAATTATTTTAAAAGAATTGGGGCACAAGGCGTTTATTTAGGAAAACCAAGAAAAATATCGGTTTCGCAGCCTGATGGAATATTCACTATCATTCTACAGAAAATTGAAAATTTACGCACGAAGATGACACAAAGAATCCGTATAGCCCTTGAAGGAGAAAAGGGGAGTGTTGCTGCTGCTCTCATAACAGGGCAGCGTGCTGGCATTTCAAATGAGACAAATGAAGCATTACGTACGGCTGGATTAGCCCATATTTTATCAATATCAGGTTTACATATGGCGTTGTTAAGCGGCATAGTTCTTTTGAGTATCCGTAGTTTTTTAGCATTTTTTCCAGTTTTTTCTTCCTATTATTCCAGTAAAAAATTTGCTGCTATCGTTGCGTTTATGATAACAGCTTTTTATTTGTTATTGTCGGGCTTAGCAATATCAGCGCAAAGAAGTTTTGTGATGATTGCTGTTATGTTGGTTGCTATATTGTGTAATCGCTCTGCTATAACAATGCGTAATTTTTCTATTGCAGGGTTGATAACTCTGGCGATGACACCCCATGAAATATTAGGTCCTAGCTTTCAAATGTCCTTTTCTGCGACGGCTGCTTTGATCGCTTTTTTTGATTGGTGGAGTGGAAGGTCATTTTTTCGTAAAAGAAAAACAACTCCCTCTTATGTTGGAGGAGGAGTGATAAATTTTGCTTTCTTATCGATGCTTTCAACATGTGCGTCTTCCCTTGTGGCAGGGAGTGCAAGTGGAATTTATGCTGCTTATCATTTTTCTAATACGGCATTTTTGAGCATTCTCAGTAATGCTTTTGCTTTGCCTGTCATCTCAATTTTTGTCATTCCTTCTGGATTAATTGCAGTCCTCGCAATGTTAGGAGGATTTGAATGGCTCCCCCTTCAAATTATGGGGTTTGGTGTTGATCTTGTGATAAAGATTGCGCACGCTATCAAGGCTATTTCTCCTGATTTAAATCCTGGTTTTATGCCGTTATCTGCGTTGGTTTTATTGAGTATAGGCTTGGTTGGACTGACTTTTTGCAAAACACTCATCCGGCTTTTTTTTAGTTTGTTTATTTTGGCTGGTATTTCTATTTGTGTAATGCATTCACCTATACAACTGATTATAGCAGATAATATGCGTCTCGTGGGCGTTATCCATGATAAAAAATTATATATTGATCGTTACCATATTTCTAAGTTCACGACATCTATATGGAAAAAGTCATTTCGTGTGAATGAAACGATTAAACCAACAAAATATGGTCCTTCGTTGCACGGACAATTTATTTGTGATTATCATGTATGTACGTCATTATTAGAGAATGGACTAAAAGTGATTGTTTTACAGAGAGAAACAGATCAATGTGTAGAGGCAGATATTCTCATTCAGACATTTATAATGCGTAATCCAACATGTCACAAAAAGGCAAAAATAATATTTACGCCTCAACAATTGTTATCACGAGGAAGCGTTATGATGACCAAAGGTGGAGATATTATTTGGTCTTCGCTAGGGTTTCATAGACCATGGAATATGCACAGACAGCATTCATAAAAATATACAATCTATCATATTTTGCTTCACATTTGGATAATGACAAAACAAAAAATAATAGAAGGCTTTTCTGGTAATATTTTGCGGTATTTAAATTGGTAAGTCTATCAATGTCATTGAAACGAGATAATAATCTACAGTTTTCTAGAAATAGATGATTATTTATATCTGTTCATTTTAAATTTTTCAAAAAAATTGATATGTGCATCTTTGTACATCCTATTGATAGCAAAAGATAAATCAAAAATTCTTATTGAATAAGAAAAATACTAACAAATTTTCTCAAAGAAATAAAAAAGATAATTGTTGATTATTCTATTTTATTCGTATCATATATTTCTATAACGAGTAACATCTTTCCAAGCAAAAGATGATGGTAAATTTAAATAGATTGTGTCAAGAGGTTATCTTTTATTATCATTATTATCGGTGGTGATAGGGGTGATAAATGCTGCTTATACGGATAAAAGGCAAAGTCATTCATGAATGTTCAGCAGTTAAAAAAAATGGCAGCTATTAAAGCGCTTGAATTTATTGAAGATGATATGCGGCTTGGTATCGGATCTGGTTCGACAGTCAATGAATTTATTCGTCTTCTTGGTGAGCGTGTTGCAGATGGTTTGCGTGTGACTGGTGTTGCTACTTCACGATATTCTGAACAACTCTGTCGTAAGTTTGGAGTGCCTGTTAGCACTCTAGAACAAATACCTGAACTGGATCTTGATATTGACGGAGCAGATGAAATTGGTCCTGAGATGATGCTTATTAAAGGGGGAGGGGGAGCATTGTTGTATGAAAAAATTGTAGCATCGGCATCTCGTGCAATGTTTGTCATAGCTGATGAAACAAAGGTGGTAAAAAGACTTGGTGCTTTTGCACTACCAATTGAAGTTAATCCATTTGGTATCCATACAACATGTAGAGCCATCGAAAAAGTCGCTGATGATTTAGGGCTTTCTGGAGAAATTGCATTGCGAATGAATGGAAAAAATCCTTTTGAAACAGATGGTGGCCATTTTATTCTTGATGCATTTTGGGGCTGCATTTTGCAACCAAAACCATTATCGGATGCACTTCTTGCCATTCCTGGTGTTGTTGAGCATGGACTTTTTTTGGGGTTGGCTTCACGTGCAATTGTCGCTATGGCTGATGGTCAAATAAAAGTTTTAGAATCTTTTGATTTTTAGAGAAGACAGTTTCATGACGATATGTTAGCACAATACAATAAATCAAAGAGTATTGAAACTTTGAATAAATAACGCATTTGAATTATAATTAATTATCGGGGTAATCATTAAATGAAAACAATATTTTCTTTTCAGCGTTTTGTCGTATATTTAGGTGTAGTTGCCGTTTTTGTTGTGAATATTGGAATGGTTTGTGCACAAGGTGTGAGTGATCAACATTTAGATTCAGCGCGAAAGGCAATCAGAGCTATTCATGCAACGGATCAGTTCGATAGTTTTTTACCAAATGCGGTAGATGATCTTAAAACTGCACTGATGAGGGATGATCCGAATTTGGCAGCGGCTATTTCTGATATTGTTGATAAGCACGCGCTTGCTTTAATTAAAAGGCGCTCTGATCTAGAAAAAGAGATTGCTCATGTGTATGCAAAATATTTTACTCAAAAAGAGCTTGATGCAATAACAACATTTTATAATTCTGATACAGGTAAAAAGTTTTTGACAGAAGTCCCCAATATCGCACGTGATTCTTATTCAGCATTTGATATATGGCGTACTGCTTTTACGCAGGATCTTGTAGAAAATGTGAAAAAAGAGATGTCTGAAACACTTAATTTGAATAATTCTACTATGCCTACAAATATGCCTATAAAATCAGAATCTTCAGAAAATAAAAAATAGCTTGATTGATATCATAACAACCAATGGGCAATTTCTGATTTTTTAAATAGCGGCGATTTTCCCGCCGTTTTTAATATTTTAATGAGAGTAGGTCTTTCTGGAATACGGCTTTATAAAAAAATGCTTCTTCAAAAGAAAAAAAGACTTTCATTTGATAATAAATGATCTTAGCCTATTCTTGCAGATATATAAGAAGGAATAATTTGTGGGCTCTTTTGACTTTGATTTATTTGTTATTGGAAGTGGTTCTGGTGGAGTGCGTGCAGCACGGCTTGCTGGGGGGCTTGGCAAGCGAGTCGCTATAGCAGAGGAATATCGTATAGGGGGCACTTGTGTTATTCGTGGTTGCGTTCCCAAAAAACTTTATGTTTATGCATCACAATATGTAAAAGAATTTAAGAAAAGTGCTGGTTTTGGGTGGAAATATGCGGATCCAATTTTTAGCTGGGAACAGTTGGTTGCAGCTAAAAATAAAGAAATATCAAGGTTAGAAGGGCTGTATCGTAAGGGATTAGAAAATAACAATGTGCATATTTATGAAAGTCGTGCTACTTTTATAGATGATCACACATTAGAGCTTTCTGCTACGGGTGAGCGGGTAAGTGCAGAAAAAATTTTGATTGCGACAGGGGCAAAATTTGCACCAAATACTTCCATAGAAGGCGGTGGATTTTGCCTTACTTCTAATGAGATTTTTGACCTTGATCAACTCCCAAAATCAATAGTTATTGTTGGTGGAGGGTATATTGGTGTTGAATTTGCTAATATTTTTCATGAGTTGGGTGTAAAAACAACACTACTCCATCGGGGTGATTTAATTCTTCGTGATTTTGATCATGATTTGCGGCAATTGCTCAGCGATGCAATGATTGAAAAGGGGATTTCTATTCTCTATGGCGTAACAATTTCTAAAGTGCAGGTTGCAGAAAATTGTTATGAAGTTGTTTTATCAAATGAGAAAATAATCAGTGCCGATCAGATTATGTTGGCTACGGGGCGTGTACCAAATACAACGGGTTTAAGACTTGAGCGGGCAGGTGTTCAAGTGGATGAATTCGGTGCAGTTATTGTTGATGAAAGAATGACAACAAACATACCCCATATTTGGGCTGTTGGTGATGTAACAGGTCATATTCAATTAACACCTGTTGCGATTCATGATGCAATGTGTTTCGTTAAGACTGCGTTTGAAAATATTCCCACGACACCTGATTATGATTTAATTACGACGGCAGTTTTTTCTCAACCAGAGATTGGAACAGTTGGTCTTTCAGAAGAAGATGCGGTACGCTGTTATAAGCGTCTTGAAATTTATCGTACAGTTTTTCGTCCTATGCGTAATGTTCTTTCTGGTAGTTCAGAAAAAATGCTTATGAAACTCATTGTTGATGCTGAAAGCCGTATTGTTGTGGGCGCTCATATTTTAGGAGAAAACGCTGGTGAGATGGCACAGCTTATAGGGATATCTCTCAAGGGTAAGCTGACGAAGGATATCTTTGATGAAACGATGGCAGTGCATCCAACGATGGCAGAAGAATTGGTAACGATGTATAAACCAAGTTATATATATGAAAATGGGAAGAAAATAGAAAGTTAAACAGCATATATTGTGGTAAAAAATTTTTGATATGCCAATCTGTAAGATTAATCTTTAGAGAGAGTGTAATGATAAAAGAATGGGCACCTGACTCTTGGAGAACAAGGCCAATTAAACAAGTTCCGACTTATCCGGATAAGTCTATGTTAGAAGATGTTGAACGAAAACTGAGAAGCTATCCTCCTTTAGTTTTTGCCGGTGAAGCACGTGATTTAAAAAATGAATTAGCAGCCGTTGCACAGGGACAGGCTTTTTTATTGCAAGGTGGTGATTGTGCCGAAAGCTTTGCAGAACATGAGGCTGATAATATCCGTGATTTTTTTCGTGTATTTTTGCAAATGGCGATTGTTTTAACCTTTGGTAGTTCTAAACCGGTTGTTAAAATTGGTCGTATTGCTGGTCAATTTGCAAAGCCCCGCTCTTCTGATATCGAAAGCAAAGAGGGAGTTGAATTTCCTGCTTATCGGGGGGATATTATTAATGGCATTGAGTTTGAAGCCGATTCTCGTATTCCAGATCCGCAACGGATGTCTATGGCTTATCGCCAATCTGCCGCAACACTTAATCTATTGCGTGCCTTTTCACAAGGTGGCTATGCTAATTTAGAAAATGTACACACATGGATGTTGAGTTTTGTTTCTAACAGTCCGCAGGGGGAACGTTATGAATTATTGGCAGAGCGTATTTCTGAAGCAATTGATTTTATGCGTTCTATAGGGATTACATCCAAAACACATTCTTCATTGCGTGAAACATCTTTTTATACCAGTCATGAAGCACTTTTGCTTGGTTATGAAGAGGCTTTGACTCGGATTGATTCAACTTCAGGAAATTGGTATGCAACATCCGGTCATATGTTATGGATTGGTGACCGTACACGTCAGATTGACCATGCTCACGTTGAATATTGTCGCGGCATTAAAAATCCTATAGGATTAAAATGTGGTCCTTCCATTGCATCTGATGAGCTTTTAAAATTAATTGATATTTTAAATCCTGAAAACGAGCTGGGGCGACTTACTCTCATTACGCGCTTTGGTTATGATAAAGTTGAAAGTTATCTGCCTAAACTCATCCGTGCCGTTGAACGCGAGAAGCGTGCGGTTATATGGTCATGTGATCCAATGCATGGCAATACAATTACTGCCAATGGTTATAAGACGCGTCCCTTTGATTATGTTTTAAAAGAAGTAGAGAATTTTTTTGCAGTGCATCGTGGAGAGGGAACTTATCCGGGAGGCATTCATATTGAGATGACAGGTCGTGATGTTACTGAATGTACAGGAGGGGCGCATGCCATTTCTGTAGACGATTTATCTGATCGTTATCATACGCAATGTGATCCAAGGTTAAATGCAGATCAAGCGTTAGAATTGGCTTTTCTTGTTGCTGAACTCCTTAAAAAAAATCGGGTGACTGACTCGTTAGCAGTTGCTGCTGGTGGGTAGGCAAACATTTGCCTAATATATTTTTAGGTCATCATGGTAGAAGAGAATTTTTAAAAAAGTGATATTTCCGATGATGAAGAATAAAGTTGTGGTTGCTAAACTGATGAAATGATACAAAGGCTTATGAAAAATGATTTTCGGATATCAATTGCCCAATTAAATCCTATTGTCGGTGATATTGAGGGAAATTTTTCTTTAGCTGTCATGGCACATCAAAAGGCCAAAGAAGAGGGCGCTGATCTTGTTTTATTCACAGAACTTTTTATAAGCGCTTATCCGCCGGAAGATCTTGTTCTAAAACCTGCTTTTACAAAAACATGTGAAGAGACTGTTGAGAAATTAGCAAAGATAACCGTAGGCGGACCAGGAATTGTCATTGGTCTTCCATTAAGACGCAATGGCAATATTTACAACGGTGTCATGCTTCTTGATGAAGGGAGAGTCATTGCTGAACGTTTGAAGTTTGATTTACCTAATTATGCTGAATTTGATGAAAAGCGTTTATTTTCTTCAGGTCCACGTCCTGAGCCTATTGTTTATCATGAGATCAAATTAGGAATAGTCATCTGTGAGGATCTTTGGAATGATTTCTCTCTTAGTACAGAGCTTAAAGATAAAGGAGCGGAAATTATTCTTGTCCTTAACGGATCTCCCTACTATCGGAATAAAACTTTAAGACGTATAGACGTTGTTCATATGCAAGCTTTACGATCTGGGGTACCAATTATTTATGCTAATCAAGTTGGTGGTCAAGATGAGCTCGTTTTTGA
This sequence comes from Bartonella sp. OC68QHHN, assembly GCF_042193875.1. NCBI lineage: Bacteria > Pseudomonadati > Pseudomonadota > Alphaproteobacteria > Hyphomicrobiales > Bartonellaceae > Bartonella > Bartonella sp. OC68QHHN. Next base: position 53,956 of record NZ_JBHIME010000019.1, read on the forward strand.
TGGTGGGTCTTTTGCCTTGAATGGACAAGGGAAAAGGATATTTCAAATGAAACACTTTGATAGCCATATTGCTTTAAGCCATTGGCAAAAAACAACGACGGGATGGCACTGTATTTCAGGTCCTAATGAAAGTCTTCTCAATGGATTAGCGGCCGATTATCAAGCTTGTGTTTTAGGTTTGAGAGATTACGTCAATAAAAATCGCTTTAAGGATGTTATTCTTGGTCTTTCAGGAGGAATTGATTCAGCCCTGTGTACGGCAATGGCGGTGGATGCTCTTGGTGCTGAGAGGGTTCGCACCATTATGATGCCCTATCATTATACTTCGCAAGAATCATTAAAAGATGCTAAAAAATGTGCACAACTTCTAGGATGTCGTTATGAAATCATATCGATTGAGCAAGCTGTTAAAGTTTTTTTAAAGACAATGGCACCTATTTTTTTAGGGTTACCCTCTGATATAACAGAAGAAAATCTTCAAAGTCGTATACGCGGTACACTTTTAATGGCTCTTTCAAATAAATTTGGTTCAATGGTGGTAACGACAGGCAATAAATCAGAAATGGCTGTGGGATATGCGACACTGTATGGTGATATGAATGGCGGGTTTAATCCTCTTAAAGATATTTATAAAATGCAGGTTTATGCATTAGCTGAGTGGCGTAATAAAAATCACTTGCACAATTTGAGAGGACCAAAAGGAATTGTCATTCCATCCAATATTATAGAAAAAGCACCTTCTGCAGAGCTGCGGGAAAATCAAAAAGATGAAGATTCTCTTCTACCTTATCCTATTCTAGATGATATCTTGCAATCTCTTGTAGAAAATGACATGAGTATTTGTGATATTATTAAACGTGGGTATTCACGGGAAACTGTTGAGAAAGTTGAACAGCTTCTTTATGGTGCCGAATATAAAAGACGACAATCTGCACCCGGTGTAAAAATTAGTTACAAGAATTTCGGACGCGATCGTCGCTATCCCATAGTCAATCATTTTCGCGATAAAAATTGAGTATTATTTTATGGTTAAAGTTCGTTTTGCTCCCTCTCCAACAGGTTATATTCATATTGGCAATATCCGTATTGCGCTTTTCAATTGGCTTTATGCGCAAGCGTATAAGGGAGAATTTATTTTACGCTATGATGATACAGATGTTGAACGTTCTAAACAAGAATATATCGATGCTATTGCTGCTGACCTTGAATGGCTTGGTATTCAACCAGATGCAATTTATTACCAATCTAAGCGATTTAATCGATATGATGAAGTTGCGGAAATTCTTAAACAACGCGGGTTTCTTTATCCCTGTTATGAAACTGCAGAAGAATTAGAGCGGCGTCGTAAAATCCAGCTTTCACGCAAATTGCCTCCTATTTATAACCGTGCAGCATTAAAATTGACGGCAGAAGAGAAAAAAAACTTTGAATCACAAGGTCGTAAACCACATTGGCGTTTTCTTCTTCCTAATTTTAAAAATGATCCTCTACAAACAAAGCGAACAGAAGTTTGCTGGAATGATGCAGTAAAGGGAAAGCAGACGATTGATTTGGCTTCTCTTTCAGATCCTGTTCTTATTCGTGAAGATGGAAGCTATCTTTATACATTGCCGTCTGTTGTTGATGATGTAGATATGGCTATTACGCATATTATTCGTGGGGATGATCATATTACAAATACAGGTGCTCAACTTGCTCTTTTTAAAGCTCTTAATGCAGAATTACCGGTTTTTGGTCATATCAATTTATTGGCGACAGTTTTAGGAAAAGGATTTTCAAAACGTAATAATGATCTTTCTATTCGCTCTCTACGAGAAGAAGGATTTGAATCTATAGCTGTTCAATGCCTTGCCGTTTTGATTGGGACATCGCAAAATGTGCATCCCTATCCAAATCAAGCAGCGCTTTTAGAGCATTTTAATCTCAAAGATACGTCAAGATCTGTTGCAAAATTTGATATTGCTGATCTTCTTGCTTTGAATAGTCATCTAGTCCATGAGTTAACCTATGAAGAAGTTCAAATGCGACTTAAAAGTCTTTCTATTGATGGAGAAAAGGCGGGGTGTTTTTGGAACGCAATAAGAAGCAATATTGATAAAGTAAATGATGCTGTTTTGTGGTGGAAAATTATTCATGATAAACAGAGCTTTGATACAGTAGCGCTTGAGGATCGTGCTTTTGTGCGTCAATCACTCGATTTCTTACCTGAAGGAGCTTTGAATGAGGAAAGTTGGAAAATTTGGACAACAGCATTAAAAGAAAAAACAGGTCGAAAAGGAAAAGCTTTATTTATGCCATTACGTCAGGCACTTACAGGCTTGGATCATGGACCTGAAATGGGAAAAATTTTACAGCTTTTAGGGCGTGAAAAGGTAGCAGAAAGACTCTCTAGGAAATAAGAGCGACTTTTTAAAAAGCATTTCGCTCATTTCACTCTTAAAGAGAGTAAAGAACGGGTTTATTTACACGTTTTTATAAGCATGAAAGCAGGAATATCATCACCAAATCCAAGGGGCGTGTAATTCTTATTTTTTCGTGGGCGTTGTTGTTCAGATGGCTTCTCTTTATTATTTGCATTTTTGATATATTCTGTTTTATTCTCTTCCACAGATTTTTTAGTGTGAGCAACAGGCTTTTTTGGAGCAGTTTTTTTTGATGATTTTGAAGATTTTTTCTTTACAACAATATCTTCTGTTTGATCATCGGCTATTAAAGTCGAGAGATCGCTGTTGAGCCATTCAATTTTTTCATTACTCATTTCCTCAATGGCATTGATATATTTTTGATCAGCTTTTGTGACAATTGTAAAAGCTTTTCCGCTACGGTTTGCACGCCCTGTACGACCAATTCGATGGATATAGTCTTCAGCATGTGTAGGAACATCATAGTTAAATACATGACTTACAGCTGGAATATCGAGTCCACGGGCAGCAACATCAGAAGCAACAAGAAGTGTAAGTTTATTATTTTTAAAATCAGCTAGGGTGTTCATGCGCGAATATTGGTCCATATCTCCATGGAGTGCTCCTACATTAAAGTTATGTTTGATGAGCGATCTAAAAAGTTCAGAGATATCTCTCTTTCGATTACAGAAAATAATTGCATTTTGAAGCTCTGCACCTTCATTTTGGATCAGCTCTCGTAAAACCGCTCTTTTATCCCATGATTTATTTCCAGATTTGACAAGCCGTTGTGTAATTGTGGTAGCTGTTGAGGAAGCTTTTGTAACTTCAACAGATACGGGAGCATGTAAAAATTGTTTCGTTAGTTTTGTAATTTCTGGCGCCATTGTTGCAGAAAAGAATAAAGTTTGACGCGTAAAAGGGGTTAGCTTACAGATACGTTCAATATCAGGAATAAAGCCCATATCCAACATGCGATCAGCTTCATCAATCACAAGGATTTCAACGCCCATTAGGAGCAGTTTACCGCGCTCGCAATGATCAAGAAGGCGCCCTGGAGTCGCTATAAGAACATCAGCTCCCCGTTCAAGTTTGCGATCTTGGAGTTCAAAAGAAACTCCACCAATCAAAAGAGCAACATTTAAACGATGATTTATTCCGTATTTATCGAAATTTTCTTCAACTTGAGCTGCAATTTCCCGTGTTGGTTCTAAGATGAGCGTACGGGGCATTCGTGCTCTTGCACGACCTTTTTCAAGGAGAGTGAGCATAGGCAATACGAAAGAGGCGGTTTTACCTGTTCCCGTTTGGGCGATTCCTAACACGTCTTTTCTTTGAAGGACATGCGGAATTGTTTCACTTTGAATAGGTGTTGGAGTTGTATATCCCGCTGATTTCACCGCATTAATAACCTTTGCGGAAAGACCTAAATCATCAAAACTGTTTAAAGATGGTATCATTTTTTTTATCAATTGCTCTGTGATTTTAACTGCGCTATCTAAATGATGATTATAATCAATATTCTAGACTCTTAAAAAGTGTTAAGATGTTTTCACAAAAAAAATAACTATAACAATCATATACACATAAAACGCATAATACAATCATTAATAGCGAAATTGTTCTGATAAAATGCGTTCATCCCATGAATGATTTGAGTCAAAAAGGATTGAAGCTGTTACTTCTGTTGCCATTGAAATAGTAACTGAATGGACAGATTTAACTTCAATATTATCTGCTGCAGCGTTGACAGGGCGTTTGTCAGGTTCAAGCATATCAAAACGCACTGTTACTGTATTGGGCAGCAAAGCTCCATGCCAACGTCGAGGGCGAAAAGGGCTAACGGGAGTGAGGGCCATAAGGGGGGCCATAAGAGGTAAGATAGGTCCTTGTGCTGATAAATTATAGGCAGTCGATCCAGCTGGTGTAGCGACGAGGACACCATCACAACTTAATTGTTCCATGCGTACGTTGTTATCAATGGTGATGCGAATTTTTGCGGCTTGATAAGATTGCCGAAAGAGGGATACTTCATTAATTGCAAGCGCCTCGATAGAATCTTGACATTCAGATTTTGCAATCATGCGCAGGGGATGGATTTCTTTTTTATGTGCGATAGCAATACGATTGGGCAATTTTTTTTCATGAAATTCATTCATAAGAAATCCTACAGAACCTTGATTCATGCCATAAATAGGTTTGCCTGTGTTCATGACGTCTCGTACGGTTTGTAACATTGTCCCATCACCACCGATTGCAACAACAATATCAGTTTCTTCCAGAGAAGAATGACCATAAACGGAAATTAATTTATGGGTAGCTTTGATAGCGCTCTCAGTTTCTGCGGAAATAAAATGAAAGCGACTTGGTAATGTAGTCATTTAAAAATTATCCTGATACTTATAATTTATGTTGTAACTTATTTTTGAGAGTTTTGAAGTTGTAATAAGAGCTCTTTTTATAATAAAAAGAGCATTGAATAAAGAGAAGTTATTTCAAGGTAAAGTATCATTGAAAAATAAGAGAAGTGTGTCGTTAGATAAGTTACAAACAAGTAATTTTTTATTAGAATGATAATTTAGCATTGAAGCTAAGAGTATGATTAGTTAAAAGACCATAACTGATTGTAATGATCAGTTTGAAGCACCCGTAGCTCAGCTGGATAGAGCGCTGCCCTCCGAAGGCAGAGGTCACAGATTCGAATTCTGTCGGGTGCACCAAATTCTTCAACTTCATATCATCCTAAATAACAATATTACCTAAAAAGAAGCCACTTTCTTCTTTTATGAAAATGGTCATTTGAGTTGTTTATTAAGTTTTGTAGCGAATAAGGAAATGATTTTAAGAGAAGTAAAATCATTTGCTTATATAATTTTTCGGTTAGTCATTTTGTATATCGAGATAAAAAAACAAGATTATCTAAATATGCTTTCAATTTAACTATAAACATTTATAAAATAAAAATACATATAATTCAATATGTTACTGTATAATTGATCTGGCGATGTTGACACTAAATCGCTAAATATATTGTTCGGAGCATTAAAATAGATCGCTAAATTTGCTTTTATTCTATTTTTGGAGCTAAAGGCTGTTATGGTGAGATGGAAAGTGGATGAGGAATATCACCAGTTAAAGGAATAATAATGGGGAAAAAATAATCGTCAAAATTTGAATTGTTTAAAAACGCTGTATTCGGTATGGTTATTGTGGTTTTGAGAATGAGTATCGGGCGATTTTTCTATACATCAATATTGCCAGTTATGTTGGATGAGGGATTGTTTACCTTTAATCAACTTTCTTATATAGCTAGCGCTAATTATGGTGGTTATTTAGTTGAGAGTATAGTCTTTACGTTTGGCAGAATTGGGAATATATCTCTTGCTCCTCGCATGCTATCTTGTGCAGCTATAGTAATGATTGCACTTATTATTTCCATGGCGTTAACAGTTAGTCCTTTTGATCCGTTTTGCTGCTGGTGTTTCGAGTACAGCAATGATGGTTTTGGATTCTATTATGGTTATGCAGCATAGCCATAATGGGTGGATTATTGCTTCGCTTTATGCAGGTGTAGGAGTTGGTCTTCTATTAGGTAATGAATATGTTATTATTAGTTTGAATAGGGCGCTTGATGCGACAAACATTTGGTTTGGAATCGGCTTAATGTCTGTTAAAAACTTTTAAAAACATATAGGTTTAATTATGGAAACTATATCAAAAAACACCCCCGTTATTTTTTCCATTGCAAATGACACCAACCCTGTTAATAAGAAAAAATCATCCCAAAATATGAATTAACCAATCAAATGGATTTCGTGACTGGTCATATATTGTATAGCATTCGTGCTTTAAAAGATTTTGGTGATGTAAAAAGGCGATTTAGGTAGTTCTATTGAAAATGAAAGCAACCTTTCTCATCATGGCAATTGCTGGGTTGCTGATAATGCCTGTGTTGTAAAATCTGGTCGTGTTTATGAAAATGCAAGGGGTTATGGCAATGCTCTCATTGGTGGCTATATGTATGGCAATGTCCTTATATGTGATAAAACCCGCGTGTATTTTGGTGCTCATGTTTATGATAATGCTCAAACGTTTGAGTTTATCATTATGCTGTTGTTAATATAGCAAGGTTTATGGCAATGCCAAGATCTCTGGTTATTTCGTGATTAGAGGTAATGTATATGGCAATACAAGAATAAAAAGACATAGCGATTTATATTCGGTTTCCATAAATTGTAAGCTTTATGAAAGCGATAACGTTGTCAAGATTGATAAACAGAATAAATGATAGGTGTGTGGGCGCCTTTTTTATGGCTATAAATCCATCATAAAAGAGAGAATGCATATTTCAATCGCTCTATTCTATTGATTAGAACTTATCAAAAGGAACGTAAATGAACAGGTATGATCTTTAATCACTCATTTGAATTACAGAACCTATAAACACTTTTTTATGGCTATAAAACGTATTAAGAATAACACCCTCATTTTTGAGGTGGTCATTTGAAAAAAAGCACATTATCAAAATGCCTCTTTTAAAACGTTTCAAAATATCAAGCTCAAAATCGAGCTCTTTAACTTTAGAATAGAGTTTTCTTTAAATTTTGTCGCTTTTGACTCAAAATTGAGTAAAACCCCATGCCTTTGTAATATGATTACAATTCTTTTAACATTTACCTGCTTATCTTACAAAGGAGGTGCCCTCAAATTTGAGGGGGCCACCTTTGGTTTCGTATTTTTAAACTGTAACTTTTAAAACGTTTTTTGCTTTTTTGCTTGCGTTATATCATTAAAAGGCTTTTGATTTCATAAGACATAACATTATCAATTTTATTACCTGTTATGATAATAGTATCTATATAATGCCTGCCTATCATTTACTAACTTTTTAGTAAGCGGTGCTTTAAAATCGACTTGTCTTTAAATCATTTTATGTGTCCTTAATGAATTAAAACCTATCTTATGATAGTTTCAAATGATTATTTCTTTTAAGGTTTAGCTCAAAAAAGGGTAAACCCCATACCATTCTTTAAACGCATGTAATTTATGTTATCGATAATTTCAAACAATTACGTTTTTAATAATGCGATTTGTGCGTGATAAAACGTATCATAAAATTTATGAATTGTTATGAATGATAGCTGCTTGTCACTTCATTTGAATGTTTACATGCGTTATAACATTTGCATCATGATTTTTTATGGTTTATTTATACATAGCAATTGTTTATAAAAAATAGTCCATTGAATCACGTATAAAAATTTCGCTTTTAAATGGGATTCATATAAAAATAATTGTACACAAACTATTTATTTTGTTGTATTTTTTGTGATAAGATTCCATCTCGTTTAGACGTTGCAAAAGAAATCACCAAAGATCTTATTGATAAGATGCTTTTCTTACACGGCATTATCGATTTTGTTTGCAAAAATCTGCTTCGCTTTTGACTTTTGATATGGATACAAACTCTTTTGAGGTAGAGCAAAGAATTTTTTAACTATGGAGAGTGCAACAGCACTCTTCAAAAATCTTGATTGGTTTGTTGAGAAAATTAAAGAGGTAGACAATTATTCAGCACGTTATCAACTACCAGATCGTGAAGTACAAATTCTATATAATGATGCAATTATCAAAGGTTATCCGCAATTTGATGTTGGAGTTTCGATTAGTACTGGTATTTTAGCTGCTGCCTGCATGGTAATTAATCCCTATCAATTCTTAGCACTTACAAGATCTACAACTTGATTTTGATAAAAAGGCGGTAAGAGTTTGTGAAGAAGAAATATATGCGGATTGGTTGGAATTAAAGCTTGATTATGTCTTGAAATGAGCGATGGAAAAAATTGATCTTCATAAATGCTTTTATTCCAGATATGGAGCACCACCTTGGCAAATGAGTGAATTTGAGGCACATAAAGGTTATCAAAGTAGATGATGCAGATTATAGCTTACTTCACATTGGTGCACTGGCTTTATTGGGTGATGTTGCAACCTTACAATCTTATTATCACAGTTTCAGTGCAAGGGATCATTTAGGTTTTGATGAAAATACCCAACAGCTTCATCTTGAACGTGCATTGGCTTTAGCCAAAGAAGTGGTGAAATCTAAGAAGCTCAGCTAAGCTTTAATTGCAAAAGTAGCAAAAAATATGAGCTATCTGAAAGAAAAACAAAGTTCTTAATAAGGGCTTTCCAGAGAGGTGGAGTCTCATTCTTGGAAGGAAAAAACAGCTAAATTTACCGAAACAAAAGATAAGAAATAGCTCCTTAAGAAATATCAAGAAGATCTCAAAAGATTATAGGAGCCAGAGTGTAGTTTAATGCTGCCATCATCAGTTAAGTAAACCCAACAATGGTGGAGTTCTATCTATTGGCGGAAATCTGATGTTTAAAAGAGGGTTTCTTGATATGAAGGTAATATTGTGATAAATAATTATTATAAATCAATATGTTGTATATATTCATTATTTTTTGAGATTAATGACCATTGACAAATAATTTTGCACCATGTTCTCTTTTACAGCTTTTCGTAAATCATCAATGAAAACTTTTTGTAATGGAAAGTTCGTTGATAATATAACTTTTGTATGTTCATTATTTATGCTTAAAAAATATAAAAATAATGAAATGCAATTAAGTTATTAACTTCTTGTTCTTTTCAATTTTTAATCATAAAAAATCTTTTTATTCATCTTGCTTATAAAAAGAATTAGCTTTTTTCTGGTAATATAAGTGGAGAAATAAGGATTTTAGATATGTTTCGACGTTCCATTTCAATCACTTTAAAATGTAAACCATCAGTTTCAAAACTTTCTCCCTCATTTGGTAAATGACCAAACTGCCAAAGCATAAAGCCTGCCAGAGTCGTATAACGATCTGCTTCATCCACAAGGTTACGCCCAAGATAACCACTTAAACGGCGGATATCAGCATATCCCTCAACAAGAAGACTGCCATTTTCAAGTTGTTCTGCGATCATGAGTTCTTCATCGTCATCAGGAAAGTCTCCTGCAATAGCTTCAAGAATATCGGTTGGAGTTGCAATTCCTTCAAAAGATCCATGCTCATCAACAATAATTGCAAGCTGAATCGAAGAATGGCGTAATTGCTCCATCAATCGTAAAACACTTGTGTTTTCATGAACAACGAGGGGTTCTCGCATAGCTTTTTTCCAATTAATCTTTTTTCCTTCAGCCAAATTCAAAAGAAGATCTTTTGTCAACGCAACGCCAACAAATTCATCCACTTTTTCACGCGCAAGAATTAAGCGGCTATGTTTAACCTTTTGTAATTCTTCACGCATTTCATTTTCATCAGCATTTAAATCTAACCACTCAATCTCATTACGGGGCGACATGATAGAGCGAACAGGGCGATCAGCTAAATCGAGAACACCACGAATCATCTCCTTTTCTTCTGGTCTAAACAACTCAGAGGCTGCGGACTGTTCAGCAATAACATCTACAGTCTCAGCAAGGTGACTATCTTTGCTTCCTCCTCCTAAGAGCCTCAAAACAGCATCAGCTGTTCTACTGCGTAGATCATTCGTTTTAATCATTTTTTCACGGTTACGACGTCCAATTTGATTAAAAGCTTCGATGAGAACAGAAAAACCAATAGCAGCATACAAATACCCTTTTGGGATATGAAAACCAAATCCTTCAACAATGAGAGTAAAACCAATCATCATTAAAAAACCCAGACAGAGGATTACAATAGTGGGATGACGATTAATAAAACGCATAAGAGTACCAGATCCGCACATCATTACTCCCATAGCAGCTATGACTGCTATATACATAACTGCTGCCTGCTCTTTTGCAATCATACCTGTTGCGGTAATAATACTGTCTAGTGAAAAAACGGCATCCAGCACCACGATTTGAACGATTACTTGCCAAAAAACAGCATAAGCAACGCCTGTTTTTCTTTCATGTGATACCCCTTCTAACCTTTCATGTAATTCTAGCGTTCCCTTTGCTAGCAAAAAGGCTCCACCACCGATTAAAATAAAGCTATGCCAACTAAATACAAAAGATGAAAGTGAAAGAATTACCCTATCGAGTCTCATAACCCATCCAATAACTGTAAGAAGGAAAAGCCGCATAATTAATGCTAAAGTAAGACCTAGAAAGCGTGCGCGGTCACGCAAACGCAGTGGCAATTTTTCAGCTAAAATTGCAATAAAGATAAGGTTATCTATTCCTAAAACAATTTCGAGAAAAACCAGCGTGATCAAACCAAACCACGCATGGGGATCAGTGATCCATTCCATCATTCCTTACCTTTTAGAAGCTTAAAAGCGCGCGATTGACAAAAAAAATTCATAGGCTTTTATTCGTATATTGGATCATGAACATTGAATGTAAAAAAACTTATATTCAAAGAAAAAAAACAGCAAAATATTGCTTGAATGCATGTGATTATTGATAAAACAAAATGATGCCCCATCCCGCTTACAACCACAAGAAGGTTCCTCTAAATTTTGCTCGGGCATTATGCCGATAATCCTCCAACTATAGGTTCTGTATAACAATCAGAACATTTATTTATAAAGTTCCTCATAATGGGTTTATTTTTATATAAGATCAAGTGGTGAATATCATATTTTTAACCTTACAGACAATGAGTCTATATAACAAACAACAAAATATCTGGACATCCATCCTTAGGAGCGTTATAGAGACGCTCATTCTCATCTTGTGAGAAGCCTATGGGTGATTAGCTCAGTCGGTAGAGCAGCTGACTCTTAATCAGCGGGTCGTGGGTTCGATCCCCTCATCACCCACCATTCGATTTTATACCATAATAACTTATTGATTGCATAATTTTTTTAAGGTACGAGTTGCTAAATAAAATTGGGGAGTAGGATTTCCCCATATGCGTTTGTTTAAAAGTGAAGATTGTTGATATAGCTTAGTTATCAGGTTTTGTACTTTTTAGGGGGCTTAAAGAACTTCCAAAGGACATTTAAAGATCTTTTAATGCGTATTGTTTCTTTTTTTTAAATCGCAATTGGTAAGGAGAAGCTTCTTACCGACAATTGTGTTATTTAAAAGGGTATAAAAATCAACAGTTTTTACTTCTTTTAATATAAATTGATTAATTTTTTTTGATTTTTGGCATATTGTTTAAAGCTAATACCTGCTAAACGACAGAAAATAAGTTTTAATAAGGCTTCAAGTTTTAAAATATTAAACCGTGCAGTTACGCTATGCTGTCTTCCCGTTAGCTTAACCGCTAAAAATACAAACATTAAGAAAGCCGCTCAGAATCATTATAATATATTGATTTATAATAATTAATTATTCTTTGTTTGAAAAAACTTTATTGTCATAAACTCCTTTTGTTTTAATCCATCTTATAATGAAACAATTAAAATTATTATTTTTTCATCATAAATAAGATTAACGTGTGGACAAAGACTATTGAAGAAAAGCATAAAAATGATTCTTATTAACGTTCTTAAGCGCCAAAAGTTATAACAACATTGGAAAAATAGTATAATGGTGCAGGTTTGCTCTTTATTAAGTATAAAAATGATGGTGCAACAATGGCTTTACTATTATACCATTTACAGGTGTTATTGTGTAATGGGGAATAGCACTGAGAGAGGTTTCTTAAAAAAGGTATGTAGATTGCCAACACGATGGTGCTCTGTTCTTTGAGAGACTTAATTCTATTAAAGAACGTGACAAACAAAAGCGTAACGCAATATGTATACACATTATTCCTATATTTTTGAGAGATTGAAAATTTCGTAAAGTTTTTTCTTGTATTTTTGTATGATTGTTTAGGGAAAATTCTTTTATTAAAGGGTTCTTTAATTATTCTTTATATATAATAATTTTTTTGTTTCAAACAATAAAATGAAATTATTTTCAGATAGAAGTTTTTAATTTTGAGCATTTATTTTCTGCAAAAAATTTTGTAATCATATGCTTTATCCAACATAAGGATTGATTACACAATAAAATAATACCTTTAATATTCAAGTTTATGAGAGTTTTTTTTGAAGGAAAATAGATAAATATTTCTATGTTTTTCGTAAAGTAAGATTTTTATAAAAGGGGACCTTCAAGTTTTAATGTAAAAAAGATAAATACAAATAATGATTGTATTAATTTACATATACAATTGAATTTATATACAATTGAATTTATGGTGATTATAATCATTTATAGGCACACAAAAAAGAAGTCGTTGATAGCCTTTTATTTATTCAGGTGGTGTTTTGGGGGCTCTTTTCCAATATTGATGCGCTTCAAAAATGGCGACTACGAATAATGAAATGATGAGCGGTATAATCAAATAAAACATTCTAAAGACAATAAGTGCTGCAATAACATCGGTTGGATTTATATTGGGCATGCCTGTTATGAAGAGAGCTTCAAGGACTCCTACTCCTCCTGCTGGAGCATTGGAGAGAAGAGTTATCGTAAAAGATGCGAGGAAAACACCAAGAACAGAGATAAAATGAATATCTGCGTTGTGTGGGAGAACAGCATATATAATTCCTGCTGCTCCTAAAAGCTCTAGAGGGCTAATGAGAAGCTGTTGAATAACAATTTTCAGCCGTGGATAGGAAAGTTGAATTTTCTTACCCAAGCGCAAGGGTTTTAACTGAAGCCAGCTGCCAAACGTATAAAGTGCTATACAGCTGAGTAAAATTGCTCCTCCCGTTGTTCCTAGCCATTCAGGAAGTTCTTTATGAATGAGGGTGATAATTTCGGGTTGCAGCACCAAAACGATTCCTAAAAGTAAGATTGTGCCAATTACAAAAGTAAAAGAGCAAAAACCTACTAATATTGCGATTTCTGTTCCATTTAATCCTTTCATTTTATAGGCGCGATAGCGCACAACTGCACCAGAAAAAACTGAAGCACCGATATTGTGTGAAAGAGCGTAGGTTGTAAATGAACATATAGCGATAAAAATCCAAGAAATTTTATGGCCTAGATGTTGCAAGGCAATTCGATCATATCCAGCAAGAGCAGCATAAGCTAGGAGAGAACATAAACAGGCTAATGACCAGTGCTGTGCATTTAAATCGCTCAAGCGTTCCAATACATCCCCAAATGAAATGGCAGAAAGTTTCATATAAAGAATCCGAATAGATATCAGCATTGCTAAGATACCAATCAATGGCCATATAAATTGCTTTATTTTCACGATTCTTTATCCATTTTATGTTTTCTGTAAATTTTCATGATTGAGCATATTCTTTACAGATCTTCGTTCCGTTATATACTCCATAATGCCATTGGCAATTTCTTCGTCATCCGTTACTACAACATCAGCACCTAAATCAATGAGATATGCTGTTTCTGTGTCGGATAATGCATGGGTGATTATCTGGATATCTTTCTTCATATCACGTATATTCACGATACATTCTCCTACTTCAATGGTACTTCGCATTGTAATAACAACTTTATGTGCATTATTTATATTTGCTGCGTTCATTATTTCTTTTTGAATGATATTGCCGCAAATAGCCTCAAAGCCATCTGCAATCGCTTTATCAGAGAGGCGTTTTGATTCTTCTACGATCACTATAGGTTTACCTCTATTTATTAAAGATAATGCAACACACTTACCGATACGACCATAGCCAATAATTACGATATGGTTATTTTTTAAGGTTATCGGTAAAAAATCTTGGTCAGGATCTTGTGGATCAATATCAATAATTGTTTGGGTATTTTGTGAAGATGCAGAATTTTTTTCTAGACGTTTTTTAATTTTATTACAGGCAATGAAAACAAGAGGATTGAGCAAAATAGAAAAAATTGCTCCTCCAAGAATTAAATCATGAGCGTCATTGTTTAAAAGTCCTAAGCTTAAACTTAAACCAGCAAGAATAAAGGAAAATTCTCCGATTTGGGCAAGGCTTGCAGAAATAGTCAAAGCTGTTGCATTAGAATAGCGAAAAGCCTTAACGATGAAAAAAGCAACAGCAGATTTTCCGATTACGATAATGAATAAGGTTGCTAAGAGAGGGAAGAAATGGGTTAAGAGTTTCTCCGGGTCAAATAACATGCCTACAGAAACAAAAAAGAGAACAGAAAAGGCATCGCGCAGTGGTAAAGATTCTTCCGCGGCACGGTGGCTTAATTCTGATTCGCTCATGACCATACCAGCAAAAAAAGCACCAAGAGAAAGAGAAACACCAAATAAATGAGCGGCTCCGAAAGCTACTCCTAATGCAATAGCAAAGACACTAAGACGAAATAATTCACGTGATCCCGATTGTGCGCTCATTTTTAAAAGCCATGGGATAACGCGTCGCCCAATGACAAGCATAAGTGCAATAAATACAATCACTTTCAGGATGGTAAGACCAAAAATACCCAAAATACTTAAATCCAACCATTGAACAAGAGGATCCAACGCTTCTTTTTTGGTATTGCTGAGGGCACTTGCCAAGGAAGGGATGAGGACAAGTATAAGGACCATTGCTAAATCCTCAATAATCAACCATCCAACGGCAATGCGTCCTTTTTCTGTTTCAATAAGATGACGCTCTTGCAAAGCACGTAGCAGGATAACAGTACTTGCTATGGATAAAGCAAGCCCGAAGATCACACTACCACTAAAGCCCCATCCCATAATCAGACCAAGGCACAAACCTAGAGAGGTAGAAAATGCCATTTGTGCAATAGCAGCGGGGACAGCAATAGCTTTGACAGATAAAAGATCTTTTAATGAAAAGTGGAGTCCAACACCAAACATCAGCAAAATAATACCAATTTCAGCAAGTTGATTAATGATGACGGAATCTATTTTAAATCCGCCTGTATTAGGTCCCACAATAACACCAGCTAACAAATAGCCTACAAGTGGTGAAATACGCAAACGGCTAGCAATCATTCCTAGGAAAAATGCTAAACATAAACCTGCAACAATAGTTGTGATAAGTGGTGTGTCGTGGAGCATAGATTATTTACTATTCTTAATCAAAAAGCGAATGAATGAAAATGACTATATTTCTATAAGAAGAGAGGCGAAATGTATCATACGTATTAAAGGGCATTTTTATTTCACTTTGGTATTTGCACGATTATTTCGCTCACGCCACCAAGTTCCTAGCAGGAGTAAAATAGGAGCAGCAATAAAGATAGAGGATGATGTTGCAATAATAATCCCAAAAACCATGGGCAATGCAAAATTATGAACAGCACTTCCACCCCATATCGCCATGGGGAGCATAGCAAGAATTGTTGTGGCTGATGTAAAAAAACAACGTACAAGAACCTGATTAATGGACAGATCAATCAGCTCGCGCAACGGCATTTTTTTATAAAGACGCATATTTTCGCGCATCCTATCATAAACGACAACTTTATCATTTATAGAATATCCAACAATTGTTAAGAGCGCAGCGATAGCCGTTAAATTAAAATCAAATTGAAATAAAGCAAAAAAGCCAATCATTTTTGTGGTATCTAGAATAAGAGTGACAATTGCTCCAATGGCAAAGAACCACTCGAAGCGTAACCATATATAGAGAGACATGGCAATAGCTGCAAGAATAACAGCAGTAAAAGCAGCTGTGGCAAGCTCGCCTGAAATTTTGGGACCAACAACTTCTATTTGATCGAATATGGTATCGGGATAGATATTTTGTACAGCTGCTTTGACCTTATCAATGGCGGTGGTTTGTTGTGCTTCGCTACCGCTTTGTTTCTGCATGCGAATTAATACAGTGTTTTCGTTATCAATATTTTGCAAGGAAACTTCACCAATATTAAGAGTAGAAAGCTTGGAACGCAGAGCTGCTAAATCTGCGGGTGCTTTCGTGGTAATACTCATTTGGCTTCCGCCAATGAAATCAATTCCGAAATTCAATCCAGGCTTAAAAAAGAGAAAAACTGAAGCCATTGATAAAACAATTGAGACGCCAATACCAATGAAGCGTGCTTTCATAAAGTGGAAAGTTGTGTTTTGTGGCATGATTTTGAAAGCAGAGTGAATATGCAATTGTTTAATTCTCCATTTACGAACGATCCAAATCATGATGATGCGTACAATGGTGATATTTGTAAACATGGAGATGATAATACCAAGCAACATTGTTACGGCAAAACCACGAACGGGACCGGTACCGAACCAAAACAGTAAGACAGTCGCTATAATTGCCGTAACATTTGCATCAACAATGGTTGCAAAAGCGTGTTTAAATCCACGATCTAAGGCTGCAAAAGCACTCACACCTTTTCGACTTTCTTCACGGATACGTTCATTGATGAGAATATTAGCATCAACGGCAATACCGATGCCTAAAATAATACCAGCAATACCAGGTAGCGTAAGCGTAGCTCCCAAAAGACTCAGTGCAGCAAATGTTAAAATCGTGTGTAGAGCTAGTGCTATATTGGCAATTAACCCCCAAATACGGTAGAGAAGAAAAATAAAAATTGCAACAAAAATAAAGCCAATTATGCCGGTGTAAAGTCCCATTTGGATGGCATCAGCACCAAGATTTGGACCTACGGTTCTCTCTTCAATGACCGTGAGTGGTGCGGGGAGGGAACCAGCACGAAGCAGAGCAGCCAGAGTTGAGGCTTCTTTGGGGTCAAAGTTTCCTGTAATTTGACCTTGTCCATTGGGAATGACACTATTTATGGTAGGAGCGGTTAAAACCTTATTATCCAGAACAATGGCAAAAGGACGGTTAATATTTTGTCGTGTTATATCGGCAAATATTTTTGCACCAGCGGAATCTAGAGTAAATGAAATAATGGAACGTCCTGGTATTTGCGGGTCAAAACCTGCACGGGCATCTTTCAGGACATTTCCATCTAAAGCGATTTGATCATAAATTGCATAATGTTGTGTTGCATCAGTATATCCAGGGAGAATAGAAACGCCTATAGGGGGATTATTGGGGTCCACATTAGAAGGAACAAGATGAAAACTCATCTTAGCTGTTGTTCCTAAAAGATCACGCAGTTGTTTTGGATCTTGTAGTCCAGG
This sequence comes from Bartonella sp. OC68QHHN, assembly GCF_042193875.1. Taxonomy (NCBI): domain Bacteria; kingdom Pseudomonadati; phylum Pseudomonadota; class Alphaproteobacteria; order Hyphomicrobiales; family Bartonellaceae; genus Bartonella; species Bartonella sp. OC68QHHN. Next base: position 71,337 of record NZ_JBHIME010000019.1, read on the forward strand.
CAATTGGACCATAATACGATCATTTCCGATCTTTTGGATGGCTGGTTCTGAAACACCAACTTGATCTATACGGCGACGGATGATTTCTAAGCTTTGTTCAATAGCATTGCTTATACGGTCTTTTATACCAGCTTCCGTTAATGTGATGCGGAGAGTTTCATTTTGAGCACTGATCGTGATGTTATGTTCTGTTGTGCCAAAGCTACTGTGTATGGGGTTTATTAATGTTTTCAAAGCAGAGAGTGCTTTTTCAGTTTGCGATGGATCAGAAATAAGGGCAATAACGCTATCTTCAACGATACGCACACTTGAGGTGCGGATTTGTTTTTCACGCAATGTATTGCGTACGCTGCTTAAAACTATGTGTAACTGATCGCGTTTTAGCGTTTTGCTATCAACCTCGAGCAGGAGAGAAGAGCCTCCTTGAAGGTCAAGACCAAGTGCTACACGGGTGTCGGGTAGGAATTTCGAGTTTTTAACTTGTTCGTGTGAAAATAAATTGGGTAAGGCAACATAAATGCTGCTTAAAAGAATAAAACAATAAAGGGTAGTTAACCAACCAGGTGTACGCATGATATATTCCGCTAATAGGCAATTTAACAGTTATTCAAGGTTAAAAGCACAAGTAAAATAAGATGATCAATTTATAATTCAAAGAAGAAAATTAAGTTTGTTCATTGGGAGGAGCGCGTTTATTTGAGAAATATTGCGTTTTAACGTTACGAAATCGTGTGTCAATAGCTAGAATCTTTATTAAAAAGAAATCCAATGTTAGAATTTTTTGAAAGGCTCTCATAAAAATAAATTCTGTGTAGAGTGTTACAAGTTTTTTATTTTCAATTGTGGTAACATTCAACTGATCACACTTATTGTGTAAATCAAATCTATTCGTTTTAATGATATTATTGGTGTGTGATTGTTTGATTAAATAAGTACGCGTTCCTAGGTTGCTCGTCAAAAATACACCTAAACTGGATAGAAAAATCCAAGTTGTCAAAGGAAGAAACTTTTCTTTTTTGCAATAGAGGTGCAAAAAACACATGCTAGAGTGCCTTCTTTAATCTTATTGAGTTCAGCTTATTTATTATCCTTTTCTCTTATTATCAGTATTATAGGATAAGGGAAAGCTTTTATAAGATTATTCTACAAAAGTTGAAAATATCTGCTTTATACCATATTAAAGAGAAGGAAATAAAATCCTTTTTGTGCGCATAAGGTAGATATGTATTCATTTTGTAGAAAAAACATCCACATACTTTTCCTTCTTTTGGGGATTATCTTTGTATTTCATTCTAGTGCATGGGGGAATAGGGGGGCACAAAATACAATTGTCGAACAAACAATAGCTTCTTATTCAGTTGATGAAATTATTCAACAACAACAGTTGATTATTGAGACTCTTGAAGAAGATACTAAAACTTTAAAAAGAGATTTTGACAGACAGTCAGAAGATCATCGTGCTTTAGAAAAATTGCGGTTACGTGCACAAGATATCAGTGAACGTGCTATTGAGGCAGCATTTGTTTTGCGTCCTCCTCTTAATGAGATTAGTACACTTCTTGATCGATTAACGGAGCTCCATCGTGACGTAAAAAAACTGAAAAGCTCAGTGAAGGAATATTCTTACCTGATAGAGCAAAAAGCTAAAATTAACAGTATCATGCTTCGTTTTGAAGCAATTTTCGTAGCGGCAAATAGAATAGCTGAACTTTCTATTTTTCAATCTCAGGAGTTTTTTAAACGCACACTTACGTATAGGCTTAAGTTTTCGATTCCGATGCTTAAACATCTGGGACAAAAAACAAAAGAGGCTTCATCAGATTTTCTTTTGTTATTAGATTCTTGGTGGAATTTTATATTTTATTTCAAGTTGTTACAACTATTTCTTTCCTTTTTAATACCACTTTTTATTACTTTGGGTCTTTCGTATTTTTCTCGAAAAGTTCTTGTTCATGTTGATTGCTACTTTAGGAAGTCTAATGAGGAAATATCTTATTTACAACGCTTATTGATCGCCTTTATTTCAGTTCTCTTACCTTCGCTTGTATGTACTCTTTGCGTTTATCTTGTGTTGTTTTTGTTTCGTAATTTTAATTTAGATCTAGGTAAGCTTACAACAGTTTTTGATATGATAGGTTATCAAATTATTTTAGTATTTTTAATCAATCGCTTAGCGATTGTTCTTTTATCATTGAATATGCCCCATGTGCGTCTTCTCAGTATTGCACCGTCGTCTGCATATCAATTAGTGATTTTACTCACTTCTTTAGGAGGTGTTTTGGCATTTGACGCTGTTCTTGATAGTATTTATCAAATCATTTCAGCGCCTCTATCTCTGACAATTGCTAAAAGTTTTATTGCTGTTTTTCTTGTAGCGATATTGCTGTTTATAATATCACTTGTACCTTTGCGGTTTAGGCGTAGGCGTTTTCAAGGAGAAAAAAAAGAGCCATACTTTTGGCCATTTTATATACGCATTCCTCTTATTTGCTTGGGATTACTGCTCTTTGTGTTGAATTTTTTGGGCTATGTTGGTCTTGCACATTTTATTATGAAGCAAAGTATGATTGGTGGAGCATTTTTAGTTCTTATGTATTTAGGAATACAAAGCGCTCAAGCAATTGGAACTAAAGGCCAATTTATGAAAACAACGGTTGGTCATCTTTTGATGCAGAGGTTTCATTTAGAAGAAAAAACGATGAATCAATTGGGAGTTTTTGTGAGCGTTTTTCTCAATTTATTTGTTGTTGTATTTTTTGTTGTTGTATTTTGTGTAATGCCAATTGCTGTACAATTTGGATTTTCCTATTCTGATTTGAAAGCAGTATTGTGGCAATTGGTTACCGGTTTTCAGATTGGAAATATTACTCTTTCTTTGATTTCTCTTGTAACAGGAATTATTTCTTTTTGTGTTTGCTGGTTTCTTATTCGCCGATTTATTGGTTGGTTAGATAGTGTGGTGTTGGTTCATGGAGAGTTCGATTCTGGTATACGTAATTCTATCAAAACAGTGATAAGTTATGGAGGCGTTGTTGTGTCTGCTTTGACGGGATTGTCAATGGCAGGTTTGGATCTTAGAAATTTCGCTCTTATTGCTGGAGGACTTTCGCTTGGTATAGGTTTTGGTTTACAGAATATTGTCCAAAACTTTGTCTCTGGACTTATTATTTTAGTTGGAAGACCATTTAAAATAGGAGACTATATAGAATCTGGATCAGTAGGTGGTGTTGTTAAGCGTATTAGTGTGCGTGCAACGGAACTTGAGACCATTCAGTGTAAGACGATTATTATTCCCAATTCAAGCCTTATTAATAACAACGTTAGTAATTGGACTAGACGGAATAAAGTAGGACGAATTGATATACCAGTTACTGTATCATCTAAAGTTGCTCCAGAGCATGTTGCTGAAATTTTGTTGGAGATTGCTTTTGCGACAGAAGGCGTTTTAAAAAATCCTATTCCGCAGGTGAGTTTTACGGCATTTGATTGTAAGAGTTTTTCCTTTAATTTAGCTATTTATGTGCCTAATATTACCTCACCTTCTCATGTAACCAATGCTCTTCGATTTATTTTATATAAGCGTTTTGCTGAGGAAGGAATATTAGAATGCTGAAATATATTTATGCTTTGATTACGGTTATTCTGTTAAGTATTTTTACCATAACAGCTTTTGCCGCAACAGTGAAGAATACAGATTTAAAGGTACAATCTCTCGTTGTTGTCGAGGGAAGTATACCTTCAAAATTTTTTTTAAATACTCATCAAACGATTATAATTTGTATGAAGGGATGTTTTATAACTTTTCCTAATAAAGACCGTTTTGCAATAAAGGCAGATGATAATATAGAAATCAGTAGGGAAAGAGCAATTTTTAAATAAAATGATTGAGAACTTTTGTTTGGAGACAAGATTTAGAACGATAATGATATTGTCGTATTAATAATCTCATCTTTTAGAAAATGGTAGAAAAAAGGTATAATTTTAATATAAAATAGGTGTAATTTTTTATACTATGTAGAATCTACATTATGCATTTTGGATGTAAGAACATTGAGGTATTTATAATATTTTTAATGAATATCGATTTTTTAAAAATAATTACATCATTTTTAGAATTTTTCTCATAAAAAAAGGCATAAAATATACTATTTCATGATTTTTTGCGGTAGTTGTAATACAAAATGTTTTATATTTTTTTCTTTAAAAAAACATAAGAGATATTTTATTAAATATTTATTATTTGAAGTATTCATTATTTTAATATTTTAAAATTTATTTGATAATATTAATTTTTGATGTAATGATATACTAATATAGTGATAGATTTAAATGTAACTATAAAGGAGTATATGTGATTTTGCGGCATAAGATTTTATAAAACTTTGTTTTTCTAAATGTAATTTTTGATTATATTTAAATTTAGCAATGGGGTATAATTTTATGAATACAAAATTTATAACAGCATCTGTTTTTTCGTTAATTTCACCTTCTATAGTACAGGCTGCAGATGTGGTGGCTCATGAAGAGCCAGTACATGTTACTTCAAAAATTGTTGCTTCTTCACCTTTTTCTTGGGGAGGTGTTTATTTTGGGGGGCAAGTTGGTGGCTTTTCAAGTAAGATTTCTGCAATAACGCGTGATGTTAATATTCCTCTCTATCCTGATGAGGAGAGTAAAAGTAAACCATGGGTACCTATTGAGAAACAGTATATACCTGAGCTTTCTGGATTTATAGGTGGTTTTTATGCAGGTGTTAATTTTGATCTCGGTAATAATTTTATTGTGGGGATTGATACGGATATGCTTTTAACGGAAAAAAAGGATACAAAAACAAAATTTCAGGCTGATGAATCGAATGCTGGTGGTCCTGATACTCGTGGATTGGGCACTGAAGGATCGGGTACTGATACTGAAGAATTAGGTAGAGAAGAAAAAAGTCTAAAAAAGGCAAAACTTGTTAGGAGACAGGGTAGAGGCTTTTCTCGCTCTGTTTCAGAGGATAAAGAAGAGAAAGACAGTTTAACTTTTAATCATACGTTAAAACAAAAATGGACAGGTGCTACACGGGGGCGTGTTGGGTTTTCTGCGGGGCGTGTAATGCCTTATATTGCTGGTGGTGTTGCTTATGGACAGTTTCAAGATATTTTGTCGATAGTAATTACGGGAGGTGAGCCCTTTAATAGGACATCGGATGCAACAAAAACGATGATTGGTTATACTCTCGGTGGTGGTGTTGATTTTGCAATGACAGATCATCTTGTTGTGCGTGCGGAATATCGTTATTCAGATTTTGGTAAAAAGAAATTTAAAGATGAGATTGAAGTTAAGTATAAGACGAATGATTTTCGCGCAGGAATAGCTTACAAATTCTAGTTTTGTAGGATAAAGGAGCTTAAATTTAAGAGGTCCTATTTCTTTGATAGGGCCTTTATTTTTTTAATATTACGCATTGTAAATGCTATGTTATGGTGAAGAAAGGTTCTTTGACTTTGAGTGATGATGAGGATATAAGAAAGAATTATTGAAATTCTTAATTGTTAAGAATGAAAATTCTTTGGTTCACAAGGTATAGTTGAAATATTTATTTGCAAAGAAGGAATGATTCGTTTTTTGTATTATTACGATTATCACATGATAATACCGTTATAGCGTTAAAAAAGTAAACTTAAAGATAGTTTTTCTATCTAACCAATTAGAAACTAAAGAAAATTCAACATGGCATCACGGTGCGTTCTGCTAAATTCATGGGTTGCTTTCTTTACTTCTCATGGTTAACAGTTGTTTCGTGTAGTCGTTCATGGGCAATCTTTTCGCTTTTAAGCGCAACTTGCATCCGCTCTAGTTTTATCTTGTATTCATTAGCTCCATCTATGGAGACTTGTTTTATCTTTGTCTGCGGTTGTCTATCAGTCACTAAAAGTGAAGCAGGGCGCTTTGTTGGATTCTCATTCCAGATGGCCGTTGCAACAGCTTCATTGATAGAACAATCTTCAAAAAGAGCCTCATCAAATTTACCTATTTTTAATCGTGAAACAACTGTATTTAGGAGAGACGCGCATCTTTTTCGCAAACGCATGAATCGATATGCCCTGCCGTTCTTGTTTATTCATAGTTTCTCTATTTTGAATGGTTTGTGCGAATTATTGTACACTTTAATTTTATTGACGGTGTTATATTTTTCGTGTACATAAAATGTATAAAGATAGTGTAGTATGAACCAAAAAGAGCTTTAAACATTGATAAACATAAGCCTGATTTTGCTGATGTTATTTACTTTTACTGGGAACATACTCTTATTGATGCAACACATTCAAACCGCATGAAGGCTATTGGACATTTTGCTGATGGCATAATAGTTGTTGTTTTTGCAAAGCTTGGCAATGAAGCGCTATCCATTATCAGTTTTCGTCAAGCGAATAAGAAAGAGAGGTTTTCAATGACTATCAAAAAAACCTTTGAAACAGGATGTGGCTACACAAAAGAAGATTGGAACTCTGTGGATTCCTCACCACTAACAGATGAAGAACTTGCACATCTAAAGCCAGCTAAAGAAGTTTTACCTGCTTCTTTTTTTAAATATGTAGCACAAGAACGCCGCAAACGTGGGCGTCCACCAGTTAAATCTCCCAAACAGGCGGTTACTCTACGTCTTGACCCAAACGTTATTGCCTCTTTTAAGAAACAGGGAAAAGACTGGCGCATGCGTATGGGGGAAGTCTTAAAAAAAGCAAGCGGTTGCTAAACAAAATCACTTCCCATTTTTGAGAAAGGGGAGGAGATTTCTGTTTTTTATTTATACAGCTTTCATGACAGATCTTTCTAAGACCTGTTTTGCTTCTTTAATGAGAGCTTTATAATGTTCAAGTTCTTTTTAGAGTCCATTTGCATCTAACAAACACCTCATCATCAACCCTAAGATTTCTCCAACACTGGCAGTTTTTTTTAAGACTCATAAGAAAATAATTCATAATCAACAGATTAGCTTTTCAACTTTTTCTCGCATTCAATAAAATAGCGATGTGCTTGACGTCCTTTCTCATTGCGTTCAACCATTGAGAGCTCTTTTGCCATATTCTAATGTAAGGTAATAATTAATTGCTGTAATAGCTCTAGCTTTTGCGCTTCCCACGCAAACCTTGTGTTTTTATGAAATCTTTTCCTTCTTAAAATTCATACTGATTAATACGATCTGTAATCCAAGTAGCAAAACGTTTTCCTATTTTCAAAAATGTATGCAACTCGCGTGTGTTTACTGTTTGAACAGCTTTCTGATCAATAACCTGTTCTCTAATTTCTATAAGATTGTTCATAAAGAACTCCTTGTGGTTAGATGTTTTTGATTGACACTAAATAAAAAGAATATTTCCTTTTGACGCTACAGGTAGCAAAAATAACATACAAGCGGTTGGTTCTACTCTCACCTACGCACGTAGATATCTCTTAGGCATGCTTCTTAATGTCGCAAGAAAAGAAGACGATACAGATGGCAACACGTTTCTTTCAGGTATCTCTCCTGAAAAGATGAATTAAATCAGAGAATTAATAGAGTAGACACAATCTGAAGAAAGTAAGCTACCCTCTTTCATAGGAGTAAAAAATCTAACACACATGTCTTATAAACAAGTCGAAACCACTTTGTTTTCTTTGAAAAAAAAAGCAACGCTCGCAAATGAATAAAGCACAACAATAGTAACAAACGGCGGTGTGAGATGGAACAAAGGACAGCAGAATGCTTAAAAGGGGAAATAAGCCAATCTTATACAACACCTGCTATGCAATGGGGCATTGAACATGAAGAGAATGCCTTGAGAGAATATGAATTCATTTATGACGCAGAAGTCACAAGATGCGGGTTTATCCCACACCCAAAAATGAAAATGGCTGGTGCTAGTCCTGATGGGTTCATTGGAGAGAACGGTTTAATTGAAGTCAAATGTCCACAATCAACCACGCATTTGCGCTTCTTTATGTATGACGAAATTAAACCTGAATATCACGCACAGATGCAATTCCAAATGGCATGCACAGGACGCAAATGGTGT
>NZ_JBHIME010000019.1:79471-190733 GCF_042193875.1 Bartonella sp. OC68QHHN
GGACGCAAATGGTGTGATTTCATGAGTTATAATCCAAACTTTGTAGGCAAATCTACTGGTTTGAGAATGAAAATCAAACGCATCAATCGTGATGAGAATCACATTGAAGAGATTAATAAAGCTGTCGAAATCTTTTTAGGGGAAATAGAACAAGAGATGCAAAAGATTTTGACAAAAGCTGCTTAAAGTTTATGGGGGTGCTTTCTCCTCCCAGCACCCCCGCCCATTTACATAACATAAACAAAGAGAAAGGTAATGAGATGATATTTGATGATGGCGATAGATATGTAACGACACGTGAATGTGCACAGCTTTTTAGTGTATNCATTTCATGAGTTATAATCCAAACTTTGTAGGCAAATCTACTGGTTTGAGAATGAAAATCAAACGCATCCACCGTGATGAGAAACACATTGAAGAGATCAATAAAGCGGTCGAAATCTTTTTAGGGGAAATAGAACAAGAGATGCAAAAAATTTTAACAAAAGCCGCTTGAAGTTTATGGGGGTGCTCTCTCCTCCCAGCACCCCCGCCCATTTACATAACATAAAAAAGAGAAAGGTAATGAGATGATATTTGATGATGGCGATAGATATGTAACGACACGTGAATGTGCACAGCTTTTTAGTGTATCCACAACAACGATTCGCAATTGGGTGATTCAGGGGTTGTTTCCGGAGCCGTNCTGACAGATGAAACAATCGAAATTGGGCGCAAAACGCTCCGCCGCATTCGTGCATTGAGAGATTTTGGGGACGTCAAGAAAGGTGATCTTGGCGGCTATATCGAGAAAGAAGACAACCTATCGCATCATGGTAATTGCTGGATTGGGGGTTATGCCAAGGTTTATGATGATGCTAAGGTTTACGAAAATGCACAAGTTTATGGTTATGCCGNGTTTAAAGAAAAAATCTATATTTTTTAATGTGTTAAACATACAAAATGGTGCCCAAAAGGCGCGATTTAATCGAAAAAACCAAGATTGTGACTAAAACACGCTACAGACATAAGCAATGTAGTATCACAAATCCAGCATGTATAAACGGTGCAGAAGAATGGGACGGTCCTACTTTTACCCAAACACCCAAACGCACTTATGATGCTGTTTACGGCACGATTGAAGCTGGGGGAACGCTTGATGCCAAGTTGACAGGCACTATTGATAATCATGCGGTGCGTGAGGGGGTTGAGCAAGTTGGCTTAAGCTCTGGCGATAAAGGTTTGGCTGGTGTTAAAAACACCGATTTTGACGGCTCCAAACCACNATATAAGCTAGGGAGAGCAGTGAGATGGAGAAAAAAAGAGATCTTAGCCTTCACTCCAAAGAAAAATAAGGAGCAAATAAGAACAAATTAGGTAAAGTTGTATAAACTGTAGAAGGTGGTCTAAAAGGTGGTCTGAAAATGGTTATTTAAAGAAAAAATCTATATATTTCAATATATTTAAGAAATAAAATGGTGCCCCCAGAGAGACTCGAACTCCCGACCCCCTGATTACAAATCAGGTGCTCTACCAACTGAGCTATAAGGGCGTAACAATGTAGCAGTTAGCACAAACTTACAAAAAGGAAAACAGAAAATTATCAAATTTTGTACATATTAAAAGAAAACTATATAACAAATAAAAAATAACTAACTTATTCCTTTTTTACCACTTTTTACAGCAAGGTTGGAATTATCCTTATGTTGATATCTTATAGAATTTTTATAAGAATTCATCATTTTGCTATCGAATTACGAATCTGAAGACTTTGATTGATGAGCAAGATATTTTTCTAGCCAGTGAATATTATAATTACCATCAGCAACATCTTGGTTATTGATAAGATCGCGAAAAAGAGGTAGTGTAGTTTTTATTCCATCGACGACAAATTCATCTAGAGCACGCCGTAAACGCATCATACATTCTAAACGGGTACGTCCATGAACAATCAGCTTTCCAATCATGCTATCATAATAAGGAGGGATACGATAACCTGAATAAGCACCTGAATCAACACGAATCCCTAAACCTCCGGGAGTATGAAAATGTGTAATGGTTCCAGGTGATGGCGTAAAGTTAATAGGATCTTCTGCATTAATACGGCATTCAATGGCATGACCAGAAAAATAGACATCATCTTGTGTCACTGAAAGCTTGCAGCCTGATGCAATATGAATTTGTTCATGAACTAAATCTATACCTGTAATTGCTTCAGTTACAGGATGTTCGACTTGTAAACGCGTATTCATTTCAATAAAATAAAATTTGCCATTTTCATAAAGAAATTCAATAGTACCAGCTCCACGATATCCAAGTTGGGCACAGGCGTTTGCAACAATACTGCCAATTTTTTTTCGTTCAGTTTCATTAAGTGCAGGTGACGTAGCTTCTTCCCATACTTTTTGATGCCGTCGTTGAAGTGAACAATCACGTTCTCCTAAATGAATAGCATTTCCTGCACCATCACCTATGACTTGAATTTCAATATGACGGGGTTTTTCTAAATATTTCTCTATGTAAACAGCGTCATCACCAAAAGCAGCTTTCGCTTCTGAACGCGTTGTTTTGAGAGCTATAGAAAATTCTTGTTCAGAATGAACGACTTTCATACCACGTCCACCACCACCGGCAGAAGCTTTGATAATAACTGGATAACCAATTTCATGAGCAGTGCGTAAAGCATCTGATTCTTCAGTGATTGCTCCATCTGAACCTGGAACTACAGGAATACCAAGCTTTTTGGCGGTTTTCTTTGCTTCGATTTTATCGCCCATGATTCGGATATGAGTAGCTGTTGGACCGATGAATGTAATATCATGGGCTTCTAGAACATCTGCAAATTTTGCATTTTCAGAAAGAAAGCCATACCCTGGATGAACAGCATCAGCCCCTGTAATTTCACAAGCAGCAATAATTTGCTGAATACTCAAATAAGAATCGCGAACGGGAGGAGGACCAATACAAACACTTTCATCAGCAAGACGAACATGCATTGCATCTGCATCAGCGGTAGAGTGAACAGCTACGGCTTTTATGCCCAGTTCTTTACATGCACGTAAAACGCGAAGAGCAATTTCTCCCCGATTAGCAATGAGGATTTTTCGAATCATGGTTGCCCCTCGCTTTATTCAACAATAATAAGTGGTTCACCAAATTCAACAGGTTGTCCATCTTTGACAAGAACAGTGGTTACCGTGCCTGAGCGTGGTGATGAAATTTGATTCATTGTTTTCATGGCTTCAATAATAAGTAATGTCTCCCCTTCAGAAACATTTTGTCCTATTTCTACAAAAGGTTGTGCGCCTGGTGAAGGTGCAAGATAAGCTGTTCCAACCATCGGAGAGGTTATTGTGTTTTTTGATTTATCTTCTTGGATAGATTGTATAGGAGATTCAGTTGTTGGGGCTGGAGAAGATGTTACAGAAAAAGTAGGAGTAGAAACAGGAGCATAGATTGCTTGCTCAGAAGAAGTTAAGGTATTTTGGCGTGAGACACAAATACGAAGTTCTCCTTGTTCAACTTCAATGTTCGTTAAATTTGTATCATTCAAAATTTCAGCAAGATCACGAATAATTTTCGTATCAATTGCGGTTTTTACCGAATCCATTTTTTTTGTTGCCATTTTATTTCTAACTCCTTGATCAATGAAGATCGTCATTATCTCATTTTATGAGTGAATATCTCTAGATTAGGGATGACATCTTTTGAGGCTTTAAAGATTTTTATTTCCTTTAAATCATTATACTTTGCAATTTAAAACTCGTATCTGCTTCACGCAAAATTGCACTTATAAGCCTGTTATCAAAAAAGAGAAAGCATAAAATTACCTCATTTACAGTATTCTTCCTAAAACTGATCAGGTATTCACTGTGTATTGTCTATTGCTTGTTTTAGAATATCTTGTCTGGCTGCGCCAATGAATATTTTATTACCAATGATGTAAGAAGGTGTTCCCGTAATATGAAGTGTAGAGGCAATTTGAATATTTTCTTTAAAAGCGTTTTGCAGAGTGGGATCTTTTATTGCATTACGTAGTTTTTTTTCATCTGCTCCTAATGAAACAGCTATTTTAATAGCTTTTGCTTCATTTGCGCGACCTTGATACATTAAAAGCATTTTATGAAACTGAGGATATTTCTCTGGAAATTGTTTTCGAAATGCGTAGGCGACAGTATGGGCCGCCATAGAATCAGAGCTTAAAATTGGTAAATCCTTAATAATAACCTTTAAATCTGGATATTCTTTTATCAAGTCTTCTATATGTGAATAGGAAATTTTACAATATCCACAGTTGTAATCAAAAAAATTGATAAGCACTCTTTTACCATTTGGGTTTCCCAAAACAGCGTCATGAGGAGAATGAAAAATTTCTTTTTCTAATATTTGTATTTGGTTTTCGTATTCATTCTGTTTTTCCAGTTTATCTTGAAGAATAAGCTGCATTTCAATCAAAATTTCTGGATGAGTAAGAAGGTACTCTCTAAAAATTTGTTGAATATGATGAGAATCAGTATGTGGTACCATTTTTTCTTTAAACTTAGATAAAAAGCTATAATCTTCCAAAAGTTCTGTTTTAAGCTTTTCTAAGCTTAAATGATTTGCTGTTTTTGAGTGTGATGTTGCGTTTGATAAAGAAGGTAAAAAGATTAAAATACTCGACATAACTGGGACTAAAATTTTTGAAAGAAGTGTTCTTTTCAAGTTTTGAGAGTGACAAGTCATCTGTATACCTTCACATTTTCTAGTGTGTCATTGAGTGAACTATATGAAAAGCGTTATCTATGTGCAATAAAGCATTTAGCTATAGTGTGTATTTAAGAATGAGAAAAAACATCAATTTTTCTCTAAAAAGATTTCATATGATAAACCGTGGCTTGGCAAGGATTATGTTTTGTAAAAGATAAAAAAATTCTCTTTAATTTGTCAAATGTTGTTTTGATGTATAAGGGTATCAAAAAGCTTTTTATGCGTGTTTATTTTAGGAAAAAGTACGTTGATAATACAATGAAGAACACTTGATATTATTTTTTCCTGTTGCTTTATTGAGTACTGAGAAACAAAATTAAATAATGAAAAGTGAAATTATGAAAACCACAACACATTATGAACTGTTTATCATTGGGGGAGGGATAAACGGGTGTGGATTGGCAAGAGATGCAGCAGGACGCGGATTTAAAGTGGGATTGGCTGAAATGAACGATCTTGCATCTGGAACCTCAAGTGCGTCAACAAAGCTTATTCATGGTGGACTTCGTTATCTTGAACACTATGAGTTCAAACTTGTTCGTGAAGCATTGAAAGAACGCGAGATCATTTTACGTATGGCTCCACATATTGTGCGTCCTTTGCGTTTTCTCCTTCCTTATCATAAAGAATTGCGTCCTGCTTGGATGTTGCGTTTTGGACTTTTTATTTATGATTATTTAGGGAATTGGAATCAGAAATTGTGGCGCAGTAAAACGATTAATTTTTCAAAAAAATTTTGCTCTACATTAAAGAAAGAATATCAGAGAGGTTTTGAATATTCTGATGCAAGAGTAGATGATGCGCGTTTAGTTATTGGCAATGCTCGTGATGCAGAAAAGTGGGGAGCTGATATAAAAGTACGAACAGAAGTTCTCTCTTTAAAAAAAGAAGACAATAAATGGCGTATCGTTCTTCAAGACAAGTTAAATAGTAAAGAATATAGTGTCACAGCTTCTTATGTCGCGAATATGACAGGACCTTGGATTAATCATGTTTTGGCAAGCATATTAGACTGTAAAGAACATCCACCAGTACGGCTTGTTAGAGGTTCTCATATTTTAGTTCCCAAGCTTTATACTCATGATCGTGCTTATATTTTTCAAAATGGTGATGGGCGTATTATATTTGCTATTCCGTATCAAGAAGAGTTTACCTTGCTTGGAACAACAGATTGTAATTATCAAGGAGATCCAGCTGACGTTCATATTACTGATACAGAAATTGATTATATTTGTGCAGCAGCCAGTGAATATTTCATACAACCAGTGTTGCCTGAAACGATTGTCTGGTCTTACTCTGGAGTTCGTCCACTCTATGATGATGGAGCTTCAAAAGCACAAGAAATTACACGCGATTATGTTTTAAAAGAAATAGGAACAGGAACAACACCAAAGATTCTTAATCTTTATGGTGGAAAGATTACAACTTATCGTAAGTTGGCTGAAGATGCGATGAAATTTGTTGAAAAAGCGCTTGGTAAAAAGGGAGAATCATGGACGGCTAAGACAGTACTTCCAGGGGGTGATTTTTCCTATAATCAATTAGATATAATCGAAAATAGGATTGCTCTTTTGATGCCAGATTTAGATGCTTTTACACATCGCAGACTTGCACGCTCCTATGGTACGGAAGCATTAGTGATATTTGCATATGGTAAGGCAAATAGAGGAAAAAATTTTGGACATGGGCTTTATGAAGTAGAAGTTAAATGGTTGATGGAAAAAGAATGGGCTAAAGCATGTGAAGATGTGTTATGGCGTCGTTCAAAACTTGGTCTCCTATTTAATGAACAAGAGGTTGATACTCTTTCTTCCTATATGCAAAGCCAACAAGAGATTGAACAACGTTTATGATCATTTCATTTTACAGATTTTATCTGCAATATTGTAAAATATTTTTCTTCAAGAGATACTGATGTCAGTCATACATATTAAAAGACAATGGTTGTCTATAATCTAATTTTAGTTTTTTATAAGAATCATAAAATGGCAAAATTAGATAGAATATTTAGGATGAAATTTGTTTATCTTATAAAGTGAAATCCAAGAGTAACTCATTGAGAAAAAATGATTTATAATTAGATTTCGTACGAAATAAGGATTTTGGTTCATTCTTGAAGAGAAGATAGAAGTACTTTCTGTAGCGTTTATTTGCATAATAAGTTAAAAAAATTTAAAGAAAATTAAATCGATCATGAAAAATTGTATAATGTGTTAGTTTATCATTTATTGTCTTAAACGCTGTGCTAAATCATGTAAGGGTAGAAGCTTGATGAGCGTAAGAAGAAGTTGTAAATAAGTTTCTTATATTATAGTAAAAATCTTCTTTTTTCATGTTTATATACCTCAACACTAATCTATGAGAAATGCGATAATGTATTTTATCATGATTGATTGTAGTAAGCCTTTATATCAATTGAAGATAATGAGCTGTTATTATATTCATGATAGTATAAGAGAATAAAACTTTCCGTAAACTAAGAGTAAGTATTTTTCTATGTATAAAGATAGAACTATAGGGATATGAGAGTAATGCCCTTATGATATTTTACAACCTTCCATCGCCTGTAAAATTTGCAGTAGCACCAATGTTGGACTGGACAGACCGACATTGCAGATTTTTTTATCGTCTTTTAACAAAAAAAGCACTCCTTTATACGGAAATGATGGTAGCAGATGCTGTCATTCATGGTGTTCGCGAACAATTGTTAGCTTTTAGCGATAAAGAACGTCCAGTTGCATTACAATTAGGTGGGGCAGATCCGAAAAAGTTAGCAGAAGCTGCACGAATTGCTGAAGATTTTGGCTACAACGAAATAAATCTCAATGTTGGTTGCCCATCAAATCGTGTTCAAGCAGGTGTCTTTGGGGCTTGTTTGATGCTACATCCAGACATTGTGGCAAATGCCGTGGAAGCGATGAAACGAGAGGTTACTATACCTGTAACTGTCAAATGTCGGATTGGAGTGGACGAACAAGATGAAGAGTTAGCGTTAGATCTTTTGGCTAATCAGGTTTGGAATGCGGGATGTGATGCGCTCTGGATACATGCACGCAAGGCATGGCTACAAGGATTGAGCCCAAAAGAAAATCGCAATATTCCGCCCCTTAATTATGAAAGCGTTTATAAATTAAAACGTAAATATCCTCATAAATTCATTGGGATAAATGGTGGAATTAAATCGATTGATGAGATCAAAAAACACTTAACTTTCTGTGATGCTGTCATGCTTGGTCGCCAAGTTTATCATGATCCAGCTTTGTTAAAACATATTGATTTTGAACTCTATGATGAGGCGCAAAATAATCTGCGTGAGAGTGATCTTATTGAGGTTATGTGTGATTATGCGGCTCGACATATTGCATCGGGAGGGCGGCTTTCTCATGTGACGCGTCATATGATTGGTTTATTTCATGGGCGGAGTGGGGCACGTCGATGGAGGCAAATATTATCAAATGATGCGACGAAACCAAATGCAGATATATGTATTCTAAAAGAAGCTTTTTATGCTCTCATTTAATAACAGCCTGACAATTAACATATGTTAAAGTTGAGATCCTTTGTGTTTTGATTTCTTTGCGATAATTTTGATCCCTTCAATTTTATAAGTTTTTGAAAGTTTATAACTTTTGTTATAGAAGGAATGTTAAAATTTATATATTAAACAACATGCTGATTGCTCCTATTTAATAGAGAAATAGGTTAAGAGCATAATGTAAAAATAGTAATAAAATATTGATAATATTTTAAATCTTGTATGTTTGTTATTTGATTATAAAATAGAATATAGAAATTATTGCTCTCATAATATTTAACTTTTTAAAGAACTGTTTAAAAAAACAACAAATTATTCATATCCTGTATATATGACGTGATTTTCATAAACATTGTAGATTTTAAAAGGTATCCTTATGACCGCTAGTCCATTTGATGATTTTCGTGCTTTGCTTACAAATTTACCTGTTGCTGATGAGTTTTCTATAATTTTGGCAAAAAAACGTCAAAAAAACTTAACAAAAGAGCAAGGAACATTGGGAAAACTGGGAGATATTGCTGTTTGGTATGCAGGATGGAGGGGGACAGAAAAACCTATCGTAACGCGACCTTTGGTCGCTATTTTTTCTGGAAACCATGGTATAGTAGAAGAAAATGTTACACCATTTCCACAATCTATAACACAAAAGATGGTGCAAAATTTTGCATCTGGTGGAGCTGCTATCAATCAAATTTGTATTGCTTATGATCTTGGATTAAAAATATTTGATTTAGCATTGGAATATCCAACAATGAATATTACGAAGGATGCTGCAATGGATGAGCGGAGTGCAGCTGCTACAATGGCATTTGGAATGGAATCTATTGCGGGTGGGGCAGATCTTTTATGTATTGGAGAAATGGGAATTGGAAACACAACAATAGCTTCAGCTTTATGCTTAGCATTGTTTGGAGGAGAAGTGGAAGAATGGACAGAAAATGGTATGGAATCAGAAGGTGATTTTTATCGGCGTAAAATTGCAGCGGTTAAGACAGCCATTTCTTTGCATAAGGATTATTTTAATGATCCTTTTGAGATAATGCGTCGCTTAGGAGGACGTGAAATTGCTGCTATGGTTGGTGCTATTTTAGCAGCAAGAATGGAAAGAATACCCGTTATTTTAGACGGTTTTGTGGCAACAGCAGCTGCAGCGGTTCTTTATAAAATGCATCCAAAAGCTCTTGATCATACCCTTGTTGGACATCTTTCTTCTGAGACAGCCCATCGTAAACTTTTAAAAAAAATTGGCAAAGAACCACTTCTGGATTTGGGGATGCATCTTGGTGAAGGGACAGGAGCAGCTATGGCAGCTGGCATTGTCAAAGCTGCTGTTTTAATACATGCACAAATGGTGGTTTTTAAACAAGAAAGTTTGAATGCCTAAAAGATAATGAGACGATATAAAAAACTCTTAAGAGTTGTGTTCATGCGTCTTGTCGTGTAATTTAATGTAATTAAGAGGAAGCTCCGTTGTATATTTAATCTGTTCCATTGCGAAAGAAGATGAAACATCACGGATGTCAATTTTGGAAATTAATTTTTTATAAAAAAGATCATAAGCTTCAATGTTGGGCACAACAACACGCAATAAATAGTCAATATCTCCACTCATTCGATAAAATTCAATAACTTCACGGAATTCTTGCACAATTTTTGAAAAACGCTTAAACCATTCATGACTATGTGTGTTTGTGCGAATAGACACAAAAACAGTGACGTGCGCATTTACTTTTTCTGGAGAAAGAACGGCAACACGACGCTGAATGACGCCATCTTCTTCAAGTTTTTGAATTCTACGCCAGCAAGGAGTGGTCGAAAGTCCCACTTTTTTAGCAATATCAGCAACAGAAAGTGTTGCATTTTCTTGCAAAAGATGTAAAATTTTTCTATCAAGACGATCCATATTTTTTCTCAATATTTTAATTTATAAAAAATTACGCACTAAACGACGCAGATATACAATAAGCTCATCGTTAAACCATGGGTTTTTCTGTAACCAAGAAGTATTTCGCCATGATGGATGAGGCAAAGGCATAACATTATAGCCTTGAGGTTGGGGGATGGGAAGAATATTTCTCCAATCACTAACGGTTGCTGAAACAGTTTTATGTTTTAATCCTCTAATATGCCACTTTTGCGCATAACTGCCAATAGCAAGAACAAGCTTTATTTGAGGCATCGCTTGAAATATCTTTTCATGCCATATTTCTCGACATTCACGCCTTGGTGGTAAATCAGCTTTATTGTTGTCATAACCTGGAAAACAAAATCCCATAGGAACAATAGCAAAAAGAGATCTGTTATAAAATTCTTCTTTCGTTACCCCCAGCCAATCACGCAGCCTTTTGCCAGAGCGATCATTAAAAGGGATAGAAGTTTCATGGACACGCAATCCTGGTGCTTGTCCTGCAACCGCAATCGAAGCCGTATCAGATAAATAAACGACGGGATTTGGTTCGTGAGGAAGAGGAGGGAAATAATGTGGTTGTTGGATACAAACACGACAGGAATAGATTTTTTTTTCAAGTGTAATAATCTGATTACATCGTTTCATTGGTCAATGAAATTAAAAAATATTTTTCTTATTCAGTGCGAGGATTTGCTTTGCGCCATTCTCGCGGTCGTTGAAAACTTGATGCCCATATTCCTTTCTTTTTCCTTCTAGCTTCTTGTTCTTCTTTAGGGTATTCATAATAACTTACAGCCCAACCATTATGTACAAGCGTTGCATTGATATTGCTCACTTGTTTTGTTTTACATGTTGCAAGAACACGACGGTATTGGTCTGTTTTATGCCAGTGACATGTAACAGTTTGATTTTCTAGTAGTTGTTCTAAATATTTTTTAGCCTCAAGCCCACAAGGGTAGCGTTCCTCCTTTTTTCCACAAAATTGGTGGAGTTCAGGAGCATCAATTCCAACCAGTCGAATCTTAATTGAAGAAATCATGATAGAATCGCCATCAATGATTAATGCATTTCCTCTAACAGAGTTTTGAGAAGAAAAATTTTCTTTTTGAGGAAACGGCTGATTCTGCTTAAAATAAATTAACATAACAATAAGAATGCTAGCAGCAACAAAAATATTGAAACCAGTGATTTTTTT
This sequence comes from Bartonella sp. OC68QHHN, assembly GCF_042193875.1. Classification (NCBI taxonomy): domain Bacteria; kingdom Pseudomonadati; phylum Pseudomonadota; class Alphaproteobacteria; order Hyphomicrobiales; family Bartonellaceae; genus Bartonella; species Bartonella sp. OC68QHHN. The sequence continues at coordinate 90,839 of NZ_JBHIME010000019.1, forward strand.
TAAGCCTCTTAGATTAAAATGAGAATTTTTTTCATGAAACAACGAAACTGCTAACATTATTATAACGCACTCTATTTTAGTATTGCTTATAATTCGTCCAAGAAACTTTACTCATATGACGAAACAATGTTTCGTTTTAATGACAAAATTTTCGTTAGATATCACAATAATGAAATACTCATGTAGAATATATGTAAGCAACTTAAATAATAAATCAACTTATCCAAATCCGTACAAAACATACAAATTTTAAAGTAAACTTTTTAAACTTAAGGAAACAGAAAAAACATCTTTCAAAAAATAACTTTGAAGAGCAATATCCCCACATTTCTTTTGGAGTATAAATCTATCAATTCAATGATAAGCCTATTTATTTAATTTTTGTTTCTTTAAATTCAACGTGCTTTTTTACCACTGGATCATATTTACGCTTGCTCATTTTATCTGTCATTGTACGGCTGTTTTTCTTTGTTACATAGAAAAAACCAGTATCTGCAGTTGATAAAAGCTTGATCTTAATGGTTGCTGCTTTAGCCATAATGTAAGAACCTTATTTATACTGAAAAAATATTATCTTGCTATCAAAACCTATTTCTGATGTCATCAGATTTTCCAGCAACACTACGGATGTTCTCAAAAAAGTCAAGAGCTGATTAATTTTCTCATAAGTTGGACAAACATCAAAGTGGCATATAAACTAAAAAACAGCCATGGCTATTGAAAAATCGAAGGGATTAAAGATATCCATGGATTTTCCGATAAAGGTCGGCCAGATAGACATACCCATTTCATAGCAAAAAATAAAAGCAGAATTAGCAGCAGTAAGTTTTTGTCCCTTGAGACGTGCCCCTAGATGTGCAAGACCGATTGTATAAAGGCTCGTTGCTACACACTACCAAGAAGGAACAGATCAAGCATCAGAATCCATGGATATTGAATGATCCATGGTACCATGAAAGTTCCAACAAAACCTAAGATAGCGCAACTTATCAGCGGATAGAGTTGATCTTTGGCATAATCGCTTATAATGCTGATAGGAATTAAGAGGAAAACATTCCCGAGCGCAAGGGTTGCCATAAAGTATGCTGCTTCATTCTCATTATAACCAATGGATAAACTAAAGGGAGTAATAAGAGTTAATGCGCCCATTTGAATAGCACCGTAAACCAGTACTGCCATCATTGCGCTTGGAACGTGAAAAAGATAACGAAAAAATGGTGTATATTAGCTTTTTTGAAATTCTAGACTTAATTTCCAAGCGACAAGAATTGGGATAGCAGCCAATATAATAAGACTATTGCCAACAGCGTTGGACCTACCGCAAACTCTAATCCTAGAACAATAGCATAAATGGGACAGAACCAAACCACGTCTTTTAGGAGGAGCATAACTGTTGATCTAAAACTCTGACAGTATAAACATAACAGTCATAGTAAAATGTAATATAAACCTTAAAATGAACCAAACCCATATAGATTCAAAAAAATAGTATCCTAAAAAACTTAAAGATCCTATGGACATCATAAATAATATCGTTTTAGAAATGCCTAGGCATAAGGCGATTCGATAAGTAAAAACAGCTGCAATAATTGCATGCAAAGAATTGTTTTGAGAGTTAAAAGCTTTTCTCATTCCATGAGTATAAAAAAATGCAAGATTTTTACATGGTTATTATATATATAATGATAAAATAAACCCTCTTATATACTAAAGAAAGAAGATTGTACACATAAAATAATACCTAATTATAGGTCATTTCTTAAATTGAATTTATTATTATTTTATTATTCATATTCTATTTAATGGAGGACAAGAAGATTAATTTTTTTCAACAAAAATTTTAGATTTTAAAATAAAAAAATAAGACAGTAAAAATTATAAAAATGTTTTTTACTTTTTATTTTTAATTAATATTTTCTTTTCCCATAAAAACTACGCTTTTGTTTTTTTAATTTATTTTTATGATAGGATGTCGGTGAAAATTTTATTGGACGAGGTTTTGTTAAGAGCTCAAAGCATAAAGCGCCAGCAAAAGGTTGTACAGTTATAAGTTTTACTTCTACAACATCACTGAGCTGATAGCCTTTATGGCTACGCTGTCCTACAAGAACATGTTGTGCTTCATCAAAATGATAATAATCATTTTTAAGTGTAGAAATATGGATAAAACCATCTGTATTGAGTTTATCAAGTGAGACAAAAAGACCTGCTTTTGTAACTCCGGAAATGCGACCTGTAAAAATATGGCCGATTTTATTCGTTAAATAGTGAGCAACAAGCCTATCAATAGTTTCTCTTTCAGCCATCATTGCACGGCGCTCGTATAAAGAAATTTGCGTAGCAATTTCTGCAAGATTTTGTTCTTGTGTATCTGTTAATTGATCATTTCCTAATTTCAGGGCTTTAATGAGTGCTCGATGAATAATGAGATCAGCGTAACGACGGATTGGTGATGTAAAATGTGTATAATTATGTAGGTTTAAACCAAAGTGGCCGATATTTTTTGGATTATACTCAGCTTGAGATTGTGAGCGCAGAATAACTTGGTTGACTAATTCTTTTTGTGGCGTATTCGTCACTTTTGCCAGAATGCTATTAAGGTGCGCTGAGGTAAGTTCGCTTCCGCGGGAGAGTGGTATCCCCAAACTTTGAAGAAATCTCCGAAGTATTTCTTGCTTAGCAAGAGAAGGTTTTTCATGAATACGGTAAATGAGGGGCTGGTGATGTTGTTTTAATGTTTCAGAAGCTGCAATATTGGCTTGTATCATAAACTCTTCAATTAAATGATGTGCTTCTAATTGTGTTTCACTCACAACATCTTTTATGCATCCATTTTGATCAAGAATAATCTTTTTTTCTGCTATTTCTAATTCTAGTGGTTGGCGACGATTTCGCGCAGCTTTAAGGCATGCATAGGCTTCCCATAAGGGATGTAAGATATTCTCAAGCAAGGATACACTTTTTTCATTAATATGCTCTTTTTTTACCAATTGCATTTCTTGATAAGAAAGTTTGGCTCTTACACGAATCATAATACGATGAAAACTATGTTTTCGTTTATTACCGTTTTCATCAAAAATCATACGAACAGCTAAAGCTGGTCTTTCTTTTCCTTCACGCAGAGAACATAAATCATGAGAAAGGCGTTCAGGTAACATTGGCACAACGGTATCGGGAAAATAAACAGAATTTCCGCGTTTCAATGCTTCTTTATCTAAAGCGCTTCCTGTTTTGATATAGTAAGAAACATCTGCAATGGCCACAATAATAATCCAACCATCATTATTGGTTGGGTCCTTATCCTTGGTTGCATAAACTGCATCATCATGATCTTTTGCATCTGGTGGATCAATTGTAATAAATGGTAATTGTCGCCAATCTTCACGATTATCCATATTGGCAGCTTTGATATGTTTGACTTGCTCAAGAACACTTTCAGGAAAAATATAAGGAATTCCTTTCGAAAGAAGAGCAATCATAGAGAGTGTTTTTTCACTCTTAATATGCCCTAAAACATTCTTTATTTTTGCGCTCTTTAATCCGTAACCAGTATTTTTTTTAATTTCGACTTCAACGAGATCACCAATTTCAATCTTCATTTCTGGAGACATTTCAACGATGAGTTCATTGGTTTTACGGTCTATAGGATCAAGGCGCCATTGATTATTTTCCAATTTTCGTACAACAGCAAATGCGCTTTTGGGAGATACATCAATTTTACGAATAATTCGTCCCGTATAAGGGAGTCTTGAGCTTTCAGAATTTTTATTTCGAAAAACTTTTACAAGAATATGATCTCCAACACCAATAATACTTCCTTTTATGTGATGAAAAGACTGTATTTCAATATTGGGCTTTGGAGAATCGTCCCATTCAAGAGGTTGTGCAATAAAACTTCCATCTTTATCACGTCCGCTAATTTTTACTAAAGTAACAGGAGGTAATTTTCCTTTGTTTATTGCTCTTTTGTGCTGTTTAGATATAAGATTTTGATCCTTCAACTCACGTAATATATCTCTCAGCCAAATACGAGAATCGCCTTTTAAGTTAAAGGCTTTGGCGATTTCTCGTTTACTTGAGTGATTAGGATTCTCATTTATAAAGGAAAGGATTTCTTCCTTATTGGGAAAAATTTTCCCCTTGAATGAAGAGAGATTTTTTATGTTTTTTTCACCTTTAGCCAAAATTTATGTCTCTTTTATTTTTGCTTTTGTTTTAGAAGAAGCTCTTTTTGAAGTTGTTTTTTTACTCGATGCTTTAGCCAATATAAGTTCTAATGCTTCTGGAAGTGTTACGCTGATGGGATCTTTATCTTTTGGCAATGTTGCATTAATTTTACCCCAATTAACATAAGGACCATAACGCCCATTGCGTACAGTAATGGTTCCTCCTTCGGGATGTTCTCCTAATGTTGCCAATGCTGTAGGTGTTGGTCTGCTTTGCTTGGTTTTGTTTTCTTGTTGTTCTGCTAATATTGTAACAGCGCGATTGATACCAATATCAAAAACTTCATCTGCATGAAGAAGGCGCGCAGATTTTCCGTTATGGCTAAGATAGGGACCATATCGTCCAATCGTAGCCGTGATTGTTTTTCCAGTCTCAGGATGAATGCCAATTTCACGGGGAAGGGAGAGTAAAGCCAAGGCTTTATCAAGGGTTACATTTTCTGCACGCCATTCTTTTGGTAATCCTGCACGCTTAACTTCTTTGCTTTCACCAAGTTGAATATAGGGACCAAACCGGCCATTGCGAAGAGAGATACCTTTTCCTGTTTCAGGGTCACTACCAAGTATAATAGGTTCATCATTGCGTACAGCTTCATTCTCTTCTCCATTATCTGTACCAAGTTGGTGTGTGTACTTACATTCGGGATAATTGGAACAGCCAACAAAAGCACCATAACGACCGAGTTTTAATGATAATTGACCACTTTTACAAAGAGGACAGGAACGCACATCACTTCCATCTTCGCGTTCAGGAAAGGCGAGAGGTGCTAATGTTACATTTAAAACATCAAGGACATTGGTTATACGGAGTTCTTGGATATTGCTAATAGATGCATTAAATCCATCCCAAAAATCTCGCAATACGTCTTTCCAAGAAAGTTTGCCATCAGAGATAAGATCCAGCTTTTCTTCAAGATCTGCTGTGAAACCATATTCTACATAGCGATTAAAAAAATTTTCAAGAAAGGCTGTAACAATACGTCCCTTAGCATCGGGAATAAGCTTTCGTTTATCAATTACAATATATCCACGGTCACATAATGTCGCCAATGTGGAGGCATAAGTTGATGGACGACCAATTCCTAACTCCTCAAGCTTTTTAATTAATGAAGCTTCAGAATAACGAGAAGGGGGCTCTGTGGTATGTTGTACAGATTCAACTTTTTCTTTTGTAAGTGCTTCACCAGTGTTTATTTGTGGTAAACGTGTTGTTTCATTTTCTTCATTATTTTCTTCGTCTCGTTGATCGGTGTAGACGGAAATAAAACCATCAAAGCGAATAACAGATCCTGTTGCTCGTAGATTTGCACGGTTTTCTCCTTGCTGTGCTTCAATTTCAACAGTTGTACGTTCAATTTCAGCAGAACGCATTTGGCTGGCAATAGCACGCTTCCATATCAGCTCATAGAGCTTTGCTTGATCGCTATCGAGAAAATTACGGACTTGACTAGGATTGCGTTGAAAATCTGTTGGACGGATCGCTTCGTGTGCTTCCTGTGCATTTTTTGCCTTTGTTGAATAAAAACGTGGTTTTTCAGGAATATAGTCTTTACTGAAAGTTTCATGAATAACTTTTCGTGCTGAATCAATGGCCTCTGGTGCTATTTGCACACCATCGGTACGCATATAAGTAATAAGCCCTGCTGTTTCACCATTAATTTCAATGCCTTCATAAAGCTTTTGGGCAATTTGCATAGTGCGAGAAGCTGAAAATCCTAATTTTGAAGAAGCTGCTTGTTGTAGTGTGGAGGTTGTAAATGGAGGAAAAGGATTTCTCTTTGTAGGTTTTGCTTCAACACTGAGTGTATGATATTGGGCTTTCTCCAACATAAAGCGAATTTGGTCTGCTTGTTCTTGAGATTGGATATCAAGCTTGCCTATTTTTCTTTGATTGAACATTGTCAATCTTGCTTGGAAACTATCATTTCGGATGGTTTTTAACTGTGTTGTAACGGACCAATAATCTTCTTTGATAAAATGTTCTATTTCTGCTTCACGATCACAAATAATACGCAAAGCAACCGATTGAACGCGTCCTGCTGAACGCGCACCAGGGAGTTTCCGCCATAAAACAGGTGAAAGTGTAAAACCAACGAGATAATCAAGAGCGCGACGTGCAAGATAAGCATCTACAAGTGATGTATCAATATCACGTGGATTGTTCATAGCATCAAGCACAGACTTTTTGGTGATGGCATTGAAGACAACTCTTTTAATAGGTTTATCTTTTAAAACTTTTTTTTGACGAAGAACATCCAGAATATGCCATGAAATAGCTTCTCCTTCACGATCAGGGTCTGTTGCTAATATAAGACTATCGGCTTCTTTAACGGCTTTTGCTATTTCATTTAAACGTTTAGCGGCAGCAGAATCTATATCCCATTTCATAGAAAAATCTTGATCTGGTAAAACAGAACCATCTTTTGCAGGCAAATCACGAACATGTCCAAATGATGCGACAACTTTGTATTGAGACCCAAGATATTTATTAATTGTTTTTGCTTTTGCTGGAGATTCAACGATAACGATATTCATAATTTTACCCAAATATTGAAATAAAAAACTTTTTTATAAACGCCTTTTATACGAATAGCTAATGACAATTGCTTAAGAGCACATAAAAAATATTAGCCATATAAAAAACATGAATATTGTACAACTTATGATTGTTATTATTAGAATACACCCTATATAGAATTACAAGATTTATTTTCCACTGTTATTACAAAAACATACGGCGAAATACTAAGATAGCGTCTATTGAGAGGTAGGAGGGGAAATGCTCAAGGATAGAGGATTATGTTTATAAATCATTTAAAAGTTATCCAATATATTACAGACATGTCAAAGCAAATGAATCAGATGGCGCGTCAGGCGCATAGTCCGCTTTTAGCATTGCTTTTGGATATGGTTGCCAAAGAAGGGCAAAGCATTATTAATAGTGCTGAGGCTCTTGGGGAAGATCAAGATTCGACAATGACACACAACCACCAGAGTGTCGAATAAGCTTTCCAGCAAGGTCGAGTTCTACCAATAAGAGGTAGAGTGTTGGAAGTGAAATACCTGTGTGGGTACTGAGTGTGTCTAAATCGATTGGCGTTGTTGAAAGAGCGGAGAGAACTGCTGCACGTGCTGCATCATCACCTGCTAAAGAGAGGCTGCTGTTTTTTTCATCTGCTAAATTAAAATTCTTCTTTTCAAGTTGTAAAGAGGATGGTTCCTCAAAAAAATTGAGTTGGGAATTTGAAAGCGGTGAAATTAATGGCGTAAGTGTTTCTATAATGTCAGAAGGATGTGTGGTGAGTAGAGCACCGTCCTTGATAAGATTGTTTGTACCAACAGATCTTGGATCGAGTGGAGAACCGGGAATGGCAAAAATTAACCGTCCCATTTCAGCTGCTTGACGTGCGGTAATTAAGGACCCTGAGCGCAGGGCTGCCTCTACAACCAAGAGACCAAGTGATAGAGCTGCAATAATACGGTTTCTTCTTGGAAAATCGATAGCACGTGGCTTCCAAGAAATGGGCATTTCACTGATGATGGCTCCACCGTTGGCGATAATATCTTCATGCAACTTTTTATTTTCAGGAGGATAGATATGATCAATTCCTCCAGCCATGACTGCAACAGTTCCTGTTTTTAAACTTGCTTGATGCGCAACGCTATCAATTCCACGAGCGAGTCCAGAAATTGTTACAAAGTCCGCTTCTCCGAGAAAACGCGCAAATTGAGCTGTAAGCTTTTTTCCAGCAGCTGAAGCATTTCGAGAACCTATAATTCCAATAGAAGTTTTTTGAAAAATTGAAATATTACCTTTGATAGCAATAAGCGGCGGAGGAGCTTCTGTAACCTTAAGAAAAGCTGGATAATCTGGTTCTCCCATGCCGATAAACCGAACACCTAATCTTTTAGCTTTTTGTATTTCTTTTTCTGCATCTTCTAAGCTTGCTATTTTAATAGATACAGAACCACTACCTTTTCTACTAAGCTCAGGTAACGCTGCTAGAGCATTTTCTGCTGTTTTATAATGATCAATGAGATTGCGAAAACTCACTGCTCCAATATTTTCACTACGCAACAACCGTAACCAGTTTAGACGTTGACGATCAGTGAGCAGGATTCCTTTATTTATCCCCGTTCTGAGTCCCAATCTTAATTTCTTTCCCAACTAATAATCTACCGATATTTGCGTAATGCTTTATATACACAAATATGCTCATCGTAATCAGCATAAAATAGAAATAAGGATCGGAAAAGTAAAAAACAAATATCGCAGTTATAATAACAGCAACAAGTGCGGATAATGAAGAATAGCGTGTGAGTAGAAAAATCGCCATCCACACAACAATGAAAACAATTGCTGCTGGCCAGTAGACCCCTAAACACACACCAAGATAGGTAGCAACGCCTTTGCCACCTTTAAATTTAAGCCATACGGGGAAAAGATGTCCTAAGAAAGCAAAAAAACCCGCTAGAGAAACAAGGATACTATGGTCTAGCGGATCACTAAAAAACTTTATAACGAAAACAACGATAGTTCCCTTCAACATATCACAAAGAAGTGTTAGAGCAGCAAGCTTTTTATTTCCTGTTCGTAAAACATTTGTTGCTCCAATATTGCCGGAACCGATTGTTCTTATATCACCAATTTTGGACAATCTCGTAAAAAGAAGACCAAATGGAATCGAGCCAATTAGATAAGATATGAGGAAGATAAACCATGGAGTGAACTGAAAAAATATTTCTGCTTCATTCATTAAGAATCTCATTAAGTTTGTTGATCAAGTTTAAAAACGGTTTTCCCTTTTACAAAGGTCTGGAGCACGCGTCCTTGAAAACGTGCATTCTCAAAAGGGGTATTTTTTGAACGTGAATAGAGCTTTTCTGTTGACACAACCCATGGTTCTTCAAGATCAACCACAATAAGGTCTGCATGAGCACCTTTCTTTAGTGTTCCTGCATTAAGTCCAAAGAGCTTTGCAGGTGCCGTTGACAAAAGTTCAGTTATCCGTAGAAGAGATAGGCTTTCATCATGATAAAGGCGTAAGGCTGCGCTCAATAAGGTCTCCATACCAATAGCGCCGACTGCCGCGTCATTAAATGGTAAATGTTTTGTATCTGTACTCTGAGGATCATGAGAAGAGACAATAACATCTATAGTCCCATCCTTTATTGCTTCAATCATTGCTATACGGTCTTCTTCTGTACGCAATGGGGGCATTAAGCGAAAAGAGGTGCGATATTCACCAATGTCATTTTCATTGAAAGATAAATGATTAATAGATACGCCCGCTGAAATTTTCTTACTGCGTTTTTTACCGAAACGAAGTGCATCAGCAGAGAGTGCTGTCGATATTTGAGCTGCATGATAGCGTGTTTGCGTTAATATTGCTAATCGCAGATCCCTTTCAAGTGGGATAACTTCTGCTTCGCGGGGGATGCCAGAAAGACCAAGCCAACTGGCGAGCAGTCCTTCATTCATCACACCTTGGCCTGTAAGATCTTTGTCTTGTGTTTCGTGTATTAATGTGACATCGAAATCACGCGCATAAGTCATTGCACGCCACATAACAGATGAACTTTGAAGCGTTTTTTTTCCGTCACAAAAGGCAACAGCTCCTGCATCTTTTAGTAAGCCAAATTCCGTTATTTCTTGTCCGTTGAAACCTTGTGTGATCGCAGCAACGGGATAAATATTGACCGATGACTTTTCTTGTACTGTATGCCTAATAAATTCAACAAGTGCTACATTATCAATGATTGGACGCTTATCTGGCATCATGAGGAAAGAAGTAATACCACCTGCTGCTGCGGATTGACTTGTTGATGCGATTGTTTCACAGTGTTCATTCCCTAATTCTCCAACAAAAACGCGCGCATCAACAAGTCCAGGGAGAATTGCTTTGTTTTGTGCGTTAATAACTTCTGCTCCTTCTAGGATTCCTTGATTTAGGGCTTCTTTTCCAGCGGCTATAATCCGTCCATTTTCAACAATAACTGTACCAATTTCATCGATTGCGCGCGAAGGATCAATAATACGAGCATTTTGAAAAACAATTGGTTTTATCATTTTTTTTCTCCACTGATCTTTGCGCGTGAATCTAATAAAGCCTCCATGACAGCCATACGCACTGCAATTCCCATCTCTACTTGTGTATGAATCATACTTTGTGGTCCATCTGCTATGTCGGATGCAATCTCTACACCACGGTTTATTGGGCCAGGATGCAGAATAATGGAATCATTTTTGGCATAGGCTAAATTTTCTTTATGTAAGCCAAAATAATGGAAATATTCACGCGTAGATGGAATAAAAGAGCCTGTCATCCGTTCATGCTGTAAGCGCAACATCATGATAACGTCAGCATTTTTAAGACCTTCTTTCATTGTGTTAAAAACCTCAACACTCATATGAGCAATTTCTGCAGGTAAGAGTGTTGAAGGAGCAACAACACGAACACGAGCACCCAAAGCATTGAGACTCAAGATATTGGAACGGGCAACACGTGAGTGTAAGATATCTCCACAAATCGCAACAGTTAATCCTTCAATACGACCTTTTTCCCTTTTAATGGTTAGAGCATCTAATAAAGCTTGGGTTGGATGTTCATGAGCACCATCACCTGCATTAATGACACAACAATCAACTTTTTGCGCTAATAAAGCTGCCGCTCCTGCACTGTTATGGCGAAAAACTAGTATATCTGGCTTCATCGCATTAAGAGTTGTAGCTGTATCAAGTAATGTTTCTCCTTTTTTTACAGATGAGTTGCCAATCGCAAGACTCATCACGTGTGCACCTAGCCTTTTACCCGCTAATTCAAAAGAAGATTGTGTCCGCGTAGAGGCTTCAAAAAAGAGATTAATCTGAGTCCGTCCATGCAAAGTAGATTTTGTTTTATCAATTTTGTTAGAAAGGATAACATTTGCTTCTGCACGATCAAGCAATGTATTAAGATCTTGTACACTCAGATCTTTAATAGCTAAAAGATGTTGATGAGGGAAAAGTGGAAAAAAATTATCTTGAATCATAGCATTCTTCTTTATCTCTCTCTAAACAGGTTAAACAAGCATTTGTTTGAATATGATAAATGTTTCTTAACTCTAAAAAGACAAATAGTCTATGATATGAATGATTTGAATGTAGGAATATACCTATGAGTGCTGTATCTGCGCAAAATAATCGTCGAAAAAATACATTTCTTAGCGATACGCTTATGTTTCGTATTGCCTCTACTTTGCCTAAGTTTTTGTTAGCAAGTTTTGAAGAAATAGGGGATTTTGCAGCGAGTCGAGAAGCATGGAAACTCTCCTGCTTAGCGAATCATTATAAACCTTTATTATGTTATAATGATGAATGGGGGCAACCAACGGAAAAATTAGAGATCCATTCTTCCTATCAAGCTCTTCAACAATATTCTAGACAAGCAGGTTTGGTTACCTCGCTTTGGGAAAATACGAGCTCAGAAAATGGAGTCCGTTATCAAGCGCGTGCGATTCGTTTAGCTTTATCTGCTGGTTTAGAAACAGGACATTTGAATGAAGTTATTATAACGAGTGCAGCTATTGCTGTTTTAATTAGTGATATTGAGCTCTTCAAAAAATGGCAAAATGTACTTTTATCACGTCAATATGATTCTTCTTCAAAGTCTATTCATCATAAAAAGGCTGCTTCTCTAACTTGTGCATTTGATGATATTGAAAAATATGCTTTCAATTTTCCAAGTGTTAAGAAAATTTCTTTCGATGAAAGTATGGAACGTGATCTATATCGTTTAAATGTTGTAAAAACCAATGTTATTAATCCTACCGCTGACGGATATCTTGTTAGTGCAGATTTAAATGGTCATTTAAGTTGTTTTTTTATTCCACGCATACAAGAAAATGGAGCATTAAATGGATTTATATCGATTCGTCATTTAATTCAGCGTTCTGGAGAACTTTTAACACCAGAGGGGGTTGTTGATTTCCAAGGCAGTTATGGCTGGCTTTTGGGAAATGCTGGAGAAGGGCTTAAAGTTATTAAAGATATCGAGACGATGATGCGTTTTGATCAATCGGTTATATCGGCAGGTGTTTTGCGAGCAGCTCTTCAATTTGGCATAGATTTTTTCCGGAAAAAAATGCCTAATCAGCCTTTACCACCACTGACAGAACGTATTTTTGCAGATATTGCATTAGATATAGCTGCTTCACAAGCATTGGTTTTGCGTTTAGCGAGAGCATTTGACAATGCAGCAAACGACCGTTCTGAAGCAGCTTTTGCTCGCATTATGACACCTATTATTGCTTATCACGTAAGTCAATTGGTTGTGCCTATTATTGGCGAGATTATTGCACAACTTGGTATTGAAAGTTTTATAGAGAATAATCCATTATCACAAATGTTGCATAATGGGCCTGCGCGAATTGTAAGAAATAGTTCTGCTAATCAACTGGTAAAGGATGCCATTCTTATTGCTGAAAAAGCACCGGGATTATTTCAGAAATTGTTAGAAAAAATTGCTCTTGATATTGGACCAGCGGGACCACGAGCAATTGAAATTATTAAGTCAGCAGGTGATATGGCATCAGCGAATGAAGGTTCAGGAAGGTTTTTTGTTGAACAGGTAGCCTATGCAGCAGCAGCAGCAGCATTACGTTCTACAGACATAGAACATGTTGCAAATGCCTATATGGAAAGCCGCCTTGGGGGACAATGGAGATCTTCCTACGGAATGCTCATTGCACGATATAATGCAGGGCATTTGCTCAATGTCCTCTATCCTTCCATATGATGAAAGTTTTGAATTCTATTGAGAGCACCTTGCAATATAAAAGCGGCGGCGGCCGAATCAATTCGGCTTGCTCTTTTAGCGCGCGATACATTCATTGCTAGAAGAGAACGTTCTGCAGCAATTGTTGATAAACGTTCGTCCCAAAAAACAAATGGAATTTTTGTATAAGCTTTCATATTGCTCACAAAAGCTCTAGTTGCTTGAACACGAGAGCCGCTGCTTCCATTCATGTTAAGGGGTAAGCCAACGATAATAACGCCTACATTTTCACAGTCAAAAATTTTAATAAGTGTGTAAGCATCTTCTGTAAATTTTTTTCGCTGTAGTACAGGACGCGGATTTGAGACAGTCAGCCCCATATCAGAAATCGCAATTCCGATAGTTTTTGTTCCTAAATCTAAGCCTGCTATTGTTTGTCCAGGCAAAAGATGTGTCATAACTTCGTTTATATTAATAACGGTCATAAGGGTATAATGCGTTTTTTAATGTTTCAGATCTAATGGTTATATTCTTCATTCATGTTATCTAATATTCTTGCGCTTGCAAGCTCAGCCTTGTATAGCCAGAATAGAGATTAATAAAAACAGAAAGGCGTAAATAGTATGTCTATTGATCAAGAGACCGTCAAGCGGATCGCACATTTAGCGCGGATTGCTATCCACGATGATGAGATAGAACCTGTGACAAAAAAATTCAATGCTATTTTAGGTTTTGTAGAGCAATTGAATGAAGTTGATGTCAGTGGAGTTGAGCCATTAACATCTGTGATGCCGATGACTCTACGAATGCGTGAAGATAGTGTTACAGATGGCGATAAAGCAGCAGATATTGTAGCTAATGCCCCTGTTACAGAAGAAAATTTTTTTCTTGTCTCAAAAATTGTTGAATAACTTTTTATATTTTTGAAATTTGAGAACCAATATGACTGATTTAACAACCCTCACAATTGCGCAAGCTCGTGATGCTCTAACAAAGAAAAATCTCAAAGCAACAGAATTAACGGAAGCTTATTTACAAGCAATAGAATCAGCTAATCCAATTTTGAATGCTTATGTAACAATAACAGCAGAACAAGCAATGAAAATGGCTGCTGAATCAGATAGTCGCTTAGCGAGAGAGCAGGGAAGGCTTTTAGAAGGAATCCCCTTGGGGATTAAAGATCTTTTTGCAACCTATGGTGTTCATACTCAAGCTTGTTCAAATATCCTTGATGGTTTTAAACCGCACTATGAATCAACTGTCACGGCTAATTTATGGCAAGACGGTGCTGTGATGTTAGGAAAACTTAATATGGATGAGTTTGCTATGGGCTCATCCAACGAAACATCATATTATGGTCCCGTTATTAATCCATGGAGAAAAAAAGGCTCGAATGAAAGACTTGTACCCGGTGGTTCTTCGGGAGGATCTGCTGCCGCTGTTGCAGCACAAATTTGTGCTGGTGCAACTGCAACCGATACAGGTGGCTCAATACGTCAACCAGCAGCTTTTACTGGAACTGTAGGAATAAAGCCAACTTATGGACGTTGTTCACGGTGGGGCATTGTTGCATTTGCTTCATCCCTTGATCAAGCTGGACCTGTTGCTAGAGATGTTCGTGATTGTGCTATCTTACTAAGATCAATGGCCTCTTTCGATGAAAAAGATTCTACTTCCGTGAATTTACCAGTTCCTGATTATGAAAGTTATCTTGGTCAATCAATTAAAGGAATGAAAGTTGGTATTCCAAAAGAATATCATATGGATGGAATGTCTCCAGAAATTATTGAGCTTTGGCAAAAAGGCATAAGTTGGTTAAAAGAAGCAGGAACTGAGATTAAGAATATTTCTTTGCCCCATACAAAATATGCTCTACCTTCTTATTATATTATAGCTCCTGCAGAAGCTTCTTCTAATTTAGCCCGTTATGATGGTGTGCGTTTTGGTCTGCGCGTGCCTGGAAAAGACATCATTGAGATGTATGAAAATACGCGCTCTGTTGGTTTTGGTGATGAAGTCAAGCGACGTATTTTGGTTGGGACTTATGTTCTTTCATCTGGTTATTATGATGCCTGTTATCTAAGAGCTCAAAAAGTAAGAACACTCGTAAAACGTGATTTTGATCAATGTTTTGCTTCAGGCATTGATGCTATTCTAACACCAGCAACACTAACACCTGCCTTTGGTATTGCTGATGAAAAAATAAAAAATGATGCTATAGCTATGTATCTTAATGATATTTTTACGGTACCAGTTAATATGGCTGGTTTACCAGGAATCTCTGTTCCTGCAGGTCTGTCATCAAATGGTTTACCTTTAGGATTGCAATTGATTGGTAAACCTTTTGCTGAAGAAATCATTTTTCAGATAGCGCACATTATTGAAAAAGAAGCAGGGATATTCAGTGTAGAAAAATGGTGGATGTAATAGTCAAGCTTCACAAAAAAGCATTTCTCATTAAGGATGAGAAATGCTTTTTTAAAAGGTTGATGGAAGAGTTCTATTTCCTTAATTCGTAGTCTTTATCCACCAAGATAGGCTTCTTTAACACGCGAATCAGAGAGCATAGTTTTTCCTTCACCGTGAAATAAAATATGTCCTACTTCTAAAATATAAGCATAGTCAGCTATGGAAAGCGCAGCAAACGCATTTTGTTCAATAAGAAGGACAGTTTTTCCCATATCATTAATTTTTCGAATAATCGAAAAAATTTCTCGAACGAGAAGTGGAGCTAACCCCAATGAGGGTTCATCTAATATGACCATATCAGGATTGCTCATGAGTGCACGGCCCACGGCAACCATCTGTTGTTCACCACCTGACATTGTTCCTCCCAACTGTTTTGCTCTTTCACGTAGGCGCGGAAAAAGATCAAAAATCCATTCAATATCACGGGAAATTCCTTGCTTATCACGACGGATATAAGCGCCTAGATGAAGATTCTCTAAAACAGTGAGATGAGGCATGATACGTCGCCCTTCAGGACTTAGAGCAATACCTAATCGCAAAATCTCTTCTGGTGATTTTTTAATAATAGATTCGCCATTATAGGTAATTTTTCCATAAACAGAGCGATTAAGTCCTGTAATAGAACGTACAATACTGCTTTTTCCTGCACCATTGGCTCCAATTAAAGTAACAATACTTCCCTTTTTTATAGACATAGAAAGATTTTGGACAGCTTTAATGGCGCCATAATGAACGTAAAGATTTTTTATTTTAAGAATATCCATAAACATCTCCGCCAAGATAAGCTTCAATAACTTTAGGGTTATTACGAATTTCATCTGGTGTACCATTGGCAATGCAACAGCCATATTCCATAACCAAAATATGTTGGCAAAGCTCCATAACTACTTTCATATCGTGCTCAATAAGAAGAATTGTAAGATCAAAGTCTTTTTGCACTTTTGCTATGAATTTTTTAAGATCTTCACTTTCTTGTGGATTCATGCCAGCAACAGGTTCATCAAGAAGAAGCAATTTGGGCTTTGTGGCTAACGCGCGTGCAATTTCTAGACGTCGTTGCACACCATAAGGTAAAGCTGTTGCCGATTGATTAGCAAGGTGATCAAGTTGTAGCTGTTCAAGGAGCTCCAAGGAATTTTTATAAACTTCCTTCTTTTCTTTCATTGCTTTTGAAAAAAATAGAGCTGAAGAAAACCAAGGATATTTTTGTCGAACGTGCGCTCCTACCATAACATTCTGCAAAACCGTTAATCCTGAGAAAAGACGAATATTTTGAAATGTTCTGGCAATATGGCGTCTACAGATAATGTAAGGAGACGCTCCAGAAATTTTTTGCTCATCAAAAAGAATGATACCGCTTGTAGGAGCATAAAATCCAGAAATCATATTGAAAACTGTTGTTTTTCCAGCACCATTGGGACCAATTAATCCAGTAATACTTCCTCGTTTAATTGCCATATTAACATTATTTACAGCAACTAATCCGCCAAAACGCATTACAATATTATTGAGTGAAAGGATAGTGTCTTTCATAGCCTTCCCTCAGTATTAGGAAGCTTTTTGCGTGTCAAAAAGCTATAAATTCCATTCCATGAGAATTCTCGTTGTCCCATCAACCCTTTTCTCCAAAACAAGATAATTACTAGCAATAAAAGAGAAAAAACAACCATGCGAAGTCCTGGTGTTTCTGGAATATGTATAAAACCTAAGTCAAATGGACTTTCAATAATACGAAGCCATTCAAGCATAACTGTAATAATAATGCTGCCAATAATACTTCCTGTAATTGAACCGAGACCACCAGCAACTACAATCATCAAAATATTAAAAGTTAGAAGAAAATTAAACATTTTGGGATCAATGGTTGAAATAAGAGCAGCCATTAATGCTCCACCTATACCTGCAAAAAACGCTCCAACAGTAAAAGAAAAACTACGGTAGAAAAAAGCGTTAATTCCCATAGTTTTCGCAGCAATTTCATCATCACGAATGGCACGTAATACGTTACCAGTATTGCTTTGCAGTAAAAGGACAATAAAGAGAACTGTAAATGCTAACCAACCATAGTTCCACCATAATGTTGCATTTTGAGGTATTCCCTTGATTCCTAAAGAGCCATTTGTAAGCGATGTTGCGTTCGTAATGACAATGCGAATAATTTCTGCAAAACCCAATGTTGCAATTCCAAGATAATCACCACCAAGACGCAATATTGGCAAAGCAATCAATAAACCTACAACTGCAGCACATATACCACTTATAACAACAGCGACAAAAAAAGGTAATTGTAGATGATATAATGGTTCAGCGATAGGCTCCAGAATCCACATCATTTCTTTTTGTTCAGGGGAAAGAAGTAAAATTGCGCAGACATAAGCACCAATAGCCATAAATCCAGCATGTCCAAGAGAAAACATACCTGTGAAACCGTAAATCAAATTAAGCGAAATTGCCAATATCGCATTAATAGCAATCAGATTTATGATACGAAGCGTATAGTCATTAAAATGGCTATCAGCATAAAATAAAAAAACTATGAGAACTAAAACACTTATACACGATAAAACAGTTGTCACTGACTTTGCCATTAGATTTTCTCCTGACTTTTTTTACCCATTAACCCTGTGGGCAATATCAATAAAATCAGAATCAATAAAATGAAAGCGAAGGCATCTCGATATCCAGATAGCGCAGGTAAAAATGCGATAATCATAATTTCAATAAACCCTAATAACAATCCTCCCAACATTGCTCCTGGTATCGAACCAATACCTCCGATAACAGCAGCGATAAATGCTTTGAGACCAGGAAGAACGCCCATATAAGGCTGAATTTGAGGATAACGTAAAGACCACATAATACCTGCTATAGCTGCAAGAGCTGAGCCTATTCCAAATGTAAATGCAATAACTTTATTGACAGACACCCCCATCAAACGCGTTGTTTCAATATCATGGGAGATTGCACGCATAGCAAGACCCGGTTTTGTTTTATGGATAATCCATAACAGTAAAACAATAAGAATCAATGACACAACCGGAACGATCAGAGACATGGGAGCAATTCTAATGATACCATCTGCCTCTGATCCTAAATGCCATAGAAATGGTGTTACAAGAAAATCTGGTTGTTTTACACCTTTCGGAACACCACTAAAGAGTACAGTAGAAAGATTTTCAATAAAAAAAGAAACACCAATTGCACCGATAAGTGCCGAGATACGTGGAGCATGGCGTAGAGGTTTATAGGCAAGTTGATCAACAATAATACCCACTGCACTTGTAATAAAAATGGAAAAACAAAGAGCTAAAACCCAAATTGGGGTAAAATCTTGTGGAGAAATTTTAAAATAATAAACAAAAATTAACGCAAGAATTAAAAAAACAGCAATCCAATAAATTGAAGGGCGTCTTTTAAATCCTACAAAGACCGAATAATAAATAAGAGCCGCGAAAAACAAAAGAAGAAGTGCTGTCCAAGCAGGCATAAAGCTAATTGTGGAAAAGAAAACAAAATATGCTCCCAGCATAAAGATATCACCGTGAGCAAAATTAATGAGTCTCAGTATACCGTAGACCATGGTGTAACCAATAGCGATAAGCCCATAAAGAGATCCCAATGCCAGTGCATTAAAAAAATACTGGATGAACATTTCAGTGCTCATCTCTCATCCTTCCACATTTGTTAATTTACATAGGATAACAAGAAATTTCTAAGTTGTTGGTTTAGAAAAAAATCCTCAATCAATTCTTGCATTTTAATAAGTAAAACTTTTTAATTAAAAAGCAGGCTTAACTTCTTCTAAATAAACACGTTTTCCATCCTGTATTTTAATGATACCAATAGGAATTTTAGGGTTATGATTTTCATCCATTGACATATCACCGAAGGGGGTTTGAAAATCTTTTAATTTGCTAAGAGCAATAGTAATTTTTTCACGATCAGTGCTACCAGCATTTTGAATAGCCTTCATGAACATCATATAACTCGTATATCCCAAAACAGAATTGATATTCGGCTCTTTGTCAGGATAAGCTTTTTTCCATTCTTCTGTGAATTCTTGTGCAGCTACTGACATATTTGGCATATCCTCACTATAGGGAAGTGTTGTATGTAAGAAACCTTCTGCAGCTTTTCCTGCAATCGTAATGGTTTCTGGATTATCCATAGCATCTCCACCCATAATTTGAAACTTTGCTCCTAATTCTCGTGCTTGTTTCATAATGATAGCACCCTCAGAAAAGTAAGATGGAATGAATAAGATATCAGGTTTTTGTGCGATAATTTGCGTAAGAACAGCTGAAAAATCCTGCTCTCCGGAATTATAGTTTAAATTTGAGACAACTTCACCACCTAATTTTTTGAAAGCACGCATAAAATAGCTTGCAAGACCAATGGCATAATCGTTTGAAATATCTTTGAGGATAGCTGCTTTTTTTGCGTGTAAAGTTTGACTTACATAAGTCGCGATTCCTACCCCTTGATAGGAATCAATAAAACAAGCGCGAAAATAATATTTTTTACCCTGTGTAACAAGAGGACTCGTTGAGGAAGTTGCAATGGTTGGAGTCTTTGCTTTTTCAGATATTTCACCACCTGCCAACGAAAGCGAGGAACCATAGCTACCAATGATTCCACTCACGTTTTCACTTGCTGTTAAACGCATAACAGCATTAGCCGCTTCTACTTTATCAGACTTATTATCAATAATAACAAGGTCCACTTTACGTCCTAAAATTTCTGGGATTTTTTTATGGGCTAATTCTATACCTCTAATTTCAAGCTGACCTCCAAATGCATTTTGACCACTTAATGGAAGATAAACACCAATTTTGATGGGTTCACTTGCATAAACATTTGCTGTAAATGCTATGAATGCTGTGATTGTCGTAAGGATTTTCTTCAATTGCATTGCGCATTTTCCTTAATTGAATTGTCATTTTTGCACCTTATATTGAACTTCTTCATCATGCAAGTTACACATTTACGAAAATATCATTATGTAAAAAACCTTTTATATAACCTCTTTTGTAGGCCACTCCTTGTAAGATATGTAAAGCGTACAATCAAATAATTTTATAAATATTCATGTTGATATTCTCTGACATCAACATAGAAGATACGACAATATGGGGAAATCTTATCTTGGGGCTTGCGTGTTGATACAAGAGCAATGTTTACTTAAACATAGAGAATCAATATCGTACAATTTATAAGCTACAGGATCACGTTATTATGACGAGTAAGGATGCATTAAAGGATTGTCCCCTATCTGAAGATAGTATAGGTGCTTGTGGGGAGATTATCGAAATCAGTGGTGTCATTAAGTGGTTTGATGGTAGTAAGGGGTATGGATTTATTGTACCTGATTTACCTCATTTCCCCGATATATTATTGCATGTTACGGTAATGCGAAGGGATGGTTTTCAAACAGCTTTGGAGGGAGCTAAAGTTATTTGTGCTGTGGAAAAAACTGAACGAGGGTTAAAGTGCGTTCAGGTGAAATCCATAGATTGTTCTTCAGCAATTCATCCATCAGAAGTTCCAGCCCGTACCCATGTTGTTGTTACTCCAGAAAGTGGACTAGAACGTGCAATTGTTAAATGGTTTAATCGTGACAAAGGATACGGTTTTCTTAGCCGTGGGCAAGGAACAGAAGATATTTTTATTCATATGGAAACATTGCGCCGTTTTGGTTTAGCAGAGCTTCGTTCCGGACAAGTTGTTCTTGTACGTTTTGGTAAAGGAGAAAAAGGTTTAATGACAGCAGAGATTTATCCGGATATAGGCATTCCTTTAGCTACGCATTGAATTTCACGAGTGAAATCAGTATATTTTCTATTTTTTTTAAAGTAGTTATTCCATAAATTGCTATAGAGGTAGATTTTTAAAGAAAATATGGCTCTAGTGAATCGATAAACCAAATGGAAAAAATTGCGCATATTGCGTTGGAAGAAATTAGAAAACAACAAGGAAGCAATCCTCTTGTTTTTGACTTTTAAACTCTGGTGCTTTTTATTTTAGAAACAAAATTTAAAATTTTTCTGTAGTGGAGACAAGAATGTTAAAGCCTTTTAAAAAGGGGCATATTATTTTATTGGTGATGCTTTTTATGTTAGAAATGCGTGTTGTTGTAGCAAAAAAGCCCATAGAGATTCCTGTTCATCCGATTCCTTTAGAAATACATACAAAGGAAGGTACAGTTTTTTATAAGGTAGAGATTGCTTTTACGCCATCTCAAGCAGCAGCTGGTTTAATGTATCGGACTGATTTTCCACGCGATCGTGCAATGCTCTTTAAGCAGCTAAAAAGTTTTCAATCGGGAGATGAGCAGAAAATTTTTATGTGGATGGCAAATACGCCTTTACCTTTAGATATGATTTTCTTAAACTCTGAAGGAATTATTGTATCAATTATTGAAAATACTTCTCCATTTTCTAGAAATACCATTTCATCAAAAGTTCCTGCAGCTTTTGCACTTGAGATTAACGCTGGTGAAGTTTTTAAAAAAAAGATACAAAAAGGGCAACGTGTTATTCATCCTGTACTTTGTGGAAAGTGCAATAAAAAATGACCGCTGAAGATATTCGTTTTTTTGAATATGATGGTTTGCGATTTGCTTATCGAGAAGAAGGGCAGGGCGCGCCTGTTTTGTTGATCCATGGTTTTGGATCTTCTGCACGGGTGAATTGGTATGCAACGGGTTGGTTTCGTGTTCTTACTGAAGCAGGATATCGTGTTATTGCTCTTGATAATCGCGGTCATGGAGATTCAGTTAAAAGTTATGATCCTGTCTTTTATACATCTCAAGCTATGGCCGGCGACGCAATAAAGCTACTACAGCATTTAGAGTTATCTAAAGCCCATGTTATGGGATATTCTATGGGGGCTCGTATTAGTGCTTTCATGGCTCTTTTGCATCCAACATATGTACACAGTGTTATTTTTGGTGGCTTAGGTATTGGTATGGTAACGGGAGCAGGAAATTGGGAGCCTGTTGCTGAGGCCCTTTTAGCAGAAGATATTTCTACCATTACCAATACGCGCGGTTTAATGTTCCGTAAATTTGCAGATCAAACGAAAAGCGATAGACGTGCACTGGCTGCATGTATTATCACATCAAAACAGGAGTTAACGGCGTCTGAAGTTTACAAAATTAAGCAACCTGCACTTGTTGCCGTTGGTTCATTAGATGAAATTGGCGGTGCTGCAGAGCCATTAGCAGCTTTATTGCCTTGTGGTGAAGCTTTATCAATTCCTGGTCGAGATCATATGCTTGCTGTAGGCGATAAAGTTTATAAAAAAGGTGTTATAGATTTTCTTTCTCGTTATCCTATAAGATAACATTCTTTATAGGTTTTAGCATTTACAAAAATGCTCAGTATTTTGATCTCGTATAAATTGAAAAGTGAAAAAAGCTTATTTAAAGATTTTTCTATTATGACATAAGTTTTTATAAAAAATGGAAAGAAAAATAAACTCTTATTAGCTTATTTTGTATATTTTTTAGAGATGTAATTCTTCTAAGGTTAGATATTTATATTTTAAAAGTTATTAAAAAGAATTATTTTTGAGTGATGTAATAATATTTTTTGCTAAAAAATGTAGTTTTGAATAAAAAATTTATTGTTACTTGTATTTTTTTATAAAAGGAACAAAATGATAAATTATTGATTAATTTTTCTTACGAATATGAATTCTAAATGCAGATGCTAAAATTGGAGATGAAGTGACATTATTAAAAATATACAGTTTTTAGCCATTTTTAAATCTATACGGGTATATTTAATTAATGATAGAATCCTTTTGTAAAAGTTCTTTATGAATATATAAAGGACGTTGTAAATATATGTAACATTAAGTAAATATTCAAATTAAGCTTTTTTACTGACTTTACAGAATCATGAGAGTGTCTTATTTGCGCGATACGCAATTATTTTAATCGTTTTAAAAAACAGGAGAGCATAGTGAATGCTGATGAAATAAAAAAACTTGATAATTATTTAAAAAATATATTCCAAAACTCAGCATTGCAAGTCAGAGCACGGCCTAAAAAGGGTGATTCTTGTGAGGTTTATATGGGAGATGAGTTTTTAGGTGTTATCTATCGAGATGAAGATGAAGATGAACTCTCCTATAATTTCTCAATGGCTATATTAGATATTGATTTAGAAAATTGATTCGTTATTCATAGTTGAATAAAGTCTTTTTTATCCTATAAAATTTATATAAGTTTTAACGCTTTAAAGCTCGTATGGTTATTTCGTGCAATAATAAGATGGTCATGGATAATAATGCCTAATGCATTTGCTGCATCTTTTAATCTATATGTCATTGTTATATCTGCATCAGAGGGGGTGGAATCGCCAGAAGGGTGATTGTGGACTAAAATAAGTCCTGATGCGGATAACTCTAAAGCTCGAGAAATAACTTCACGAGGATAAACAGGGGTATGATCAATGGTTCCAGTTTGTTGCACCTCATCAGCAAGTAAGCCGTTTTTCTTATCAAGAAACAAAATACGAAATTGTTCACGTGTTTCATGAGCCATAACAGCTTTACAATAAGCTAATACTTTATCCCATGATGAAAAAATATCGCGTTTAAACAATTGCGCACGAGCAAGACGTCCAGCAACATCTGAAATAATTTTTAAATCAATTGCAGTGGCGGGACCGCATCCTGGAATTTCTTGAAGTCGGTGAATATCTGCTCCCAACACATCAGCTAATGAACCAAAACGTGCTATCAAATTTTTAGCTATGGGTTTTGTGTTTACACGGGGTATTGTGCGAAAAAGCAATAATTCAAGATATTCATAATCTTCGATTGCATTTCCTTTTGACTTTAAATAGCGCTTCCGAAGACGCTCACGATGTCCTTGATAATGTTTATGGAGCTGTGCGTTTTTCTGAGGCTCTTCACTTTTTCTTTCTGATACTGGGGTGAGTGGAGAACTCGATGTTAATGCAAAGTGATTACTTTGACTATCTTCCTTTTGATTTAATTTTTTAGCCATAACATCTCTACATTGCGTTAGGTATGCGAATTTGGAATGTAAAAAATATTTTTAGGAGATTGTGTGAATATTTCATACCCTTCATTTGTGACACCAATTGTATGTTCATATTGTGCTGTCAGAGAGCGGTCACGGGTAACAGCAGTCCAACCGTCAGATAAAATCTTGACTTGTGGTTTACCAAGGTTAATCATAGGCTCAATTGTAAATATCATACCTGGTTTTAATTCTATTCCTTCTCCAGGGTTTCCATAATGGAGGATATTGGGTGCATCATGAAAAAGCTGCCCAATACCATGTCCACAGAAATCTTTCACAATTGAGCATCGTTCAGATTCTGCATACTGTTGAATGGCTGCACCAATATCACCTGTGGTTGCTCCAGGCTTAACAACAGCGATTCCTTTCATAAGACTTTCATAGGTTATTTTTAGCAGGCGTTCAGCAGCACGCCTGATTTTTCCAACAGGATACATTCGGCTTGAATCCCCATGCCAACCATCAAGGATAAAGGTTACATCAACATTCACAATATCGCCTTCTTGCAAGGGTCTTTTATTGGGAATGCCATGACAGACAACATGATTAATAGATGTACAGCATGAATGGCTATATCCATGATAATTTAGATCAGCAGGAAGCGCTCCTCGCTTAGCACCAAAAATGAATACAAAATCATCAATTTCTTGCGTAGTAACGCCTGGCTTAATAATATCCGTAAGCGCATCAAGGCATTCTGCAGCAATGCGACCAACTTCACGCATTTTAGCAAAAGCAGAATCATCGAAAATGCGAATTTTCCCATTAAATTTTAAAGGGCTTTTATTATATTCAATATACTCAGTCATTGTTTTTTCTGTTTTCTATTTTTACTCTCTGAATCGGAAAAATGCCTTCTACACTTACGTGACACTTTACAGCATAACATTCTACCCCTGATTTTAATGCTAAATCAAATTTACGTCCATAGAGTGGATCAAGATCATGACAGATTGTAAAAGCTGCGCAATCTTCTCGTTGAATAATATAAAGTATAGCAGCTCGTTTTCCTTGTTGTACAACTCCTATGAGCTCATCAAGGTGATGTGCACCACGTTTTGTTTCGCTATCAGGAAATTCTGCTAATCCTTTTTGACGAATAAAATGAACATTTTTGACTTCTAGGTAACAATCAGGAAGAATGTCATCACGTAAAAGAAAGTCAATTCGTGATTGTGTCCCATAGCGTTGTTCTTTTAAAATTGTTTTATATCCACTTAATTCTGGTAGTAATCCGTTTTGAATTGCTTCTAACGCAAGTTTATTCGGTAAAACAGTATTAATGCCAACCAAAGTATTATCGGCTTCAATAATTTCTAATTGATAGGCATATTTTCGTTTGATGTTGTTATGATATGAAAGCCAAATATTGGAGTTGAAAGCTGTTAATCCAAGCATTGATCCTGTATTAGGTACAGACACGGTGAGGATATGCTGATCATCTTGTTGAACATCCGCAAGGAAACGTTTATAACGACGGATAAGCTTTGCAGGAAAAAGTTTGGGAATAAAGTGCATATCCCTTTTTTAGGATTTATGATTTCATAATTCAACTGAGATTATGATTTGTAGGGGTTGTTCCCTATTAAAAAAGATAAAATTTAGTAAAAAACGCTACGATATTTTGTATAAATTGTTATAAATTCCATCGTTCACTTTAATGGCTTTTAAAATTTATTATCTTTGAGTAAAAAATAGCATTGTCTATAATTTATTATTAAACGCCATTAGAGTACTGTGAAGAAGGTTTCGTAAAAAATAGTGGAGAGGGAGATAGTTAAGTGAAACTAGGTAAGATTGATGGCTGGAACGAATAAGAATCGTAAAAATTTAACAAATGGTCCCATTATTATTTTAGTTGAACCGCAGCTTCCTGAAAACATTGGTATGGTCGCAAGGGCAATGGCAAATTTTGGGCTTTCTAAGCTTCGGTTAGTCAAACCTCGAGAAATGTTTCCAAATGAAAAAGCTAGAGCTGCTGCAAGTAAAGCTGATCATGTCATTAACAACGCTGTGATTTTTAACACATTACGTGATTCAATTGCAGATTTACACTATGTTTTTGCTACAACAGCACGTGAAAGATGTGGATTTAAAACTGTAAAAAGTGCTGTCGAAGCAGCAAGCATATTACGTCAGCGTGAAAGTATCGGACATAAGACAGGTATTGTCTTTGGAAGAGAGAGATGGGGACTAGAAAATGATGAAATTAGCCTTGTTGATGAAATTATTACTTTTCCAGTTAATCCTGCTTTTGCGTCACTTAATATTGCGCAAGCGGTTCTTTTAATGTCTTACGAATGGATGAAAACAGGTCTAGAGAATGTCAGTGATACAGCATTTCGTGCCGCAGAGATGGAACCTGCAAATAAAACAATATTTCATGGTTTTTTATCTCAGTTAGAAGAGGCTTTGAATATCCGTGGGTATTTTAGACCCCCGGAACGCAAAGAAGTAATGCTTGCAAATTTGCGCTCTGTTTTTACGCGCCCTAACTTTAGTGAACCTGAGGTTCGTTTATTGCGAGGCATTATAGCTTCTTTGGATCATTTTTCGCCACAATATCCACGGGGGAGTAGAGCACCTGAAGAGCGTGAACGTAAAAAAATTAAAAATAAGTGTGATAATTAATGGATGAACGACCTGTTCTTTTTTTTGATAGCGGTATTGGTGGTATAACAGTGTTCAGGGAAGCGCGTATTCTTATCCCTGAAATGCAATTTATCTATGTTGCTGATGATGCAGGATTTCCTTATGGAAATTGGAAAGAAAATATTTTGAAAGAGCGTATTTTAAAGATTTTTACAAATCTTTTAACACGCTACAATCCAGTCTTATGTGTGATTGCTTGCAACACTGTTTCTACACTGATGATGGCAGATTTACGACAAAATTTTCCTCATGTCCCTTTTGTAGGAACGGTTCCTGCAATTAAATCAGCTGCTGAACAAACAAAATCTGGTTTTATTTCCGTATTAGCTACTCCTGGAACAGTTAAACGTGCCTATACAAATGAATTAATTAACTCTTTTGCTGGACAGTGTCATGTTCAGCTTGTGGGAAGTAAAAAGTTGGCTGGATTTGCTGAAGATTATTTACGGGGGAAATCTATCGATTCAGAAGAGTTAAGAAAAGAAATCCTGCCATGTTTTGTGGAAAAAAATGGGCAATATACTGATGTTATTGTTTTAGCCTGCACACATTATCCTTTTTTGATTAACTTCTTTCGTGAACATGCTTTATGGTCCGTTGAGTGGATTGATCCAGCGAAAGCGATCGCCAAACATATCAGATCATTATTACCATTGTCGGGAAAAATACATCATCAATATATAAAGAAAGATCAAGATGTTGCGTTTTTGACATCGAAAAATATCACTTCTTTAACGGAGAATTTGTTTAAAGGATTTGGCTTAAAACTCATGAAAGGAGTTGACTTTGGATTACGAGACCAATAATGATGATCTGGCTATTTTTTTCAAGAAAGTAGCATTAATTGACGTGTCCCGTGGATAACTTTGCATATTGATATGTTAAGGTATTCTGTCAGTCTTTAGGATTTAAAGGCAGAGGAGGGCGCGTTTCCTTGGGGTCTTAAGATCTCGTATTTTATTTTATAAGGAAATGCGATGAGTAAACGCGAAACAACAAAGTATAAAATTGACCGTCGTATGGGAGAAAATATTTGGGGTCGTCCAAAATCTCCTGTCAATCGTCGTGATTATGGCCCAGGTCAGCATGGACAGCGTCGTAAAGGAAAACTTTCTGACTATGGGGTGCAGTTGCGCGCTAAACAGAAATTGAAAGGGTTTTATGGAGATATTTCAGAAAAACAATTTCATAAAACCTATGAAGAGGCTGCTCGTCGGCGGGGCGATACTGGTGAAAATCTTATCGGTCTGTTAGAATCACGTTTGGATGCTGTTGTTTATCGTGCAAAATTCGTGCCTACGATTTTCGCTTCTCGCCAATTTATCAATCACGGTCATGTTAATGTAAATGGGCGGCGCACAAATGTTCAGTCTTATCGTTGTAAACCAGGTGATGTTATTGAGGTTCGAGAAAAATCGAAACAACTTGTTTTAGTTTTAGAATCAGTGCAATTGGCAGAACGTGATGTCCCTGATTATATTGAAGCAGATCATAAACAGATGAAAGCAACCTTTACACGTATTCCTGCTTTTGCAGATGTTCCTTATGCTGTGCAAATGGAACCTAATTTGGTTGTTGAATTTTATTCTCGATAATTTTTCTGTAAGAGAGATTGTTTCTCTCTTCTACTATTATAACTTCAAAATATTGTGTTATTTTTACAATCTTTGAAGTTAATAAATACTTATGAATGGTTCTGTATTAAGTTTATTGCTATGTTTTATAGTCATAAACTTATATAGTTCCATTTCTTTTTTGTGTATCTAATTTATAAAATCAAAAAACATAAATGTAAGCTTGCTTTAATATTTGTTTTTATCTTTGCAAAACGAGCTGTTTATTGTGCAGGATATGTTATTATGAATAATGTTTCAGTTGAATATCAGGCAATAGAAGAAAACGAAGGGAGAGATGATCCTTTAATAAGCGAAGCAGATAATTGTCATCCAATGTTTCGTGTTGCTCCTTCAAGCGTAGAATTTAATAAATTGCGCAAACGACTTTTACGTCATATGCGACAAGCTTTGGATGATTTTTCTATGCTCTCTACAGGAAAAAAATGGCTTGTTGCTTTATCGGGTGGAAAAGACTCTTATGGTTTATTAGCGCTTCTTTTAGACTTAAAGTGGCGAGGTCTTTTATCCATTGAAATTCTTGCCTGTAATCTTGATCAAGGGCAACCAGGATTCCCTAAGCATATTCTTCCAGACTTTTTAAGTTCTTATAAAATTCCATATCGTATTGAATATCAGGATACTTATTCCATTGTTACAGATAAATTGGCAGAGTCGCAGACATATTGTGCACTTTGTTCTCGATTACGACGTGGTAATCTCTATCGTATTGCACGTGAAGAGGGATGTTCTGCATTAGTTTTAGGTCATCATCGTGATGATGTTTTAGAAACATTTTTTATGAATTTGTTTCACGGTGGCCGATTAGCTGCTATGCCTGGAAAACTTAAAAATGATGAAGGAGATCTTTTTGTGTTACGTCCTCTTGTTTATGCTGCTGAGGAAGATATGGAAAAATTTTCTCAAGCAATGCAATTTCCAATTATTCCTTGTAATCTGTGCAGTAGTCAAGATGGTTTACAACGTAATGCAATGAAAGAAATGCTGAAAGATATCGAAAGACAAATGCCAGGACGTAAAGATACGATGATTCGCGCTTTAACAAATGTACGCCCAAGTCATTTGCTTGATAAGAAATTCTTTGATTTTAAAATGTGTTAATAAAAATTAGATATTTAAAAAAATAAGTTCAAAGAGCTTAAGGTAAGATACTTATTTATAATGATAATTTATTGTTTTTTAATTTAAATACCGTAAGATTGTTTTGTTTCAAATTCTCTTATATTGCATCCATAAAAAACATCCGCTCGCATATTACAAAGGAAATTCTTGTGTGCATAAAACACTATTGAAAAAAGTTTCCTTTCACTAACCAATGACTGTCGCAATATGAAAAATGGGAAAATAGTACAATTGTTGATTTGCTCTTTTGTTAAGTAAAAATGGTAAACATTATGGATTTTATTTTATTCTGTTGTGCCTCCGTCACATCATTTAAGGCTCATTTAAGGCATTAAACTAAGAGAATATATAACTGCTTGATCTTTTTGGAATGTATAGCAAACATTCAGGGCAAGGATTTCTCGTAAATTCTCATGAAGTGAGTTACATAAATGATCAAGCTCGATTGTGAGTAGCCGATCTTTTTATAAACCAATGCTGATAGAAATCTTCTTCATTGAGGAGAGGGAAGAAGTTAAATTTTCAAACTGCTACACCATAAAGATCATAGGCATCCGACTGTTCAATTTTAACGCTGACAAATTCACCAACACGCAATGGGCGTCGTGATGATATATGGACAACACCATCTATTTCTGGAGCATCGTATTGACTACGTCCTTTGGCAACTTTTCCTTGACTTTCATCGATAAGCACTTGGAGTCTTTTCCCAATTTTTTTCTTTAAAAGATGTGTAGAAATTTGTTGTTGTTTTGCCATAAAACGATGCCAGCGGTTTTCTTTCACCTCTTCAGGAATATTTTCTAATCCCAAATCATTTGCAGCGGCTCCTTTTACTTCTTCATATTTAAAGCACCCAGCGCGTTCAATTTTTGCTTCTTCTAGCCATTCTAGGAGTATATTAAAATCTTCATTCGTTTCACCAGGAAAACCAACAATAAATGTTGATCGCAAAGTAAGATCTGGACATATTTTTCGCCATTTTTCAATTCTACGGTTTGTTTTTTCTATGAGTGCAGGACGCTTCATGTGACGCAAAACAGCTGGTGATGCATGCTGAAAAGGAATATCCAGATAAGGAAGAATTTTTTTTGCGGCCATAAGTTCGATAACTTCATCAACATGGGGATAAGGATAAACGTAATGCATACGTATCCAAATACCCATATCGCCTAGTTCGCGACAAAGATCAAAGAATTTCGTTTTGATTGTACGATCTTTCCAAGAATTTTCGAGATATTTAAGATCAATACCATAAGAACTCGTATCTTGTGAAATAACCAAAAGTTCTTTTACACCCGCTTGCACGAGTTTTTCAGCTTCACGAAGAACATCGCTGATGGGACGTGAAGTGAGATTACCACGCAGAGTAGGAATGATACAAAAACTACACCGGTTAGAGCATCCTTCAGAAATCTTTAAGTAGGCGTAATGGCGAGGTGTTAAACGAATACCTTGGGGAGGAACTAAATCAAGAAAAGGATCATGAACAGGAGGAATTGCTGTATGAACAGCTTCTATAACGCTTTCATAAGCTTGCGGTCTTGTAATAGCCAATACATTAGGATATGTTTGGCGAATAACATCAGGATCAGCACCAAGACACCCTGTTACAATAACTTTTCCATTTTTTTTGAGAGCTTCATCAATATTGGCTAATGATTCTCTCCTTGCCGAGTCAAGAAAACCACAGGTATTCACAATAACGACATCAGCTCCTTGATGTTGACGTGAAATTTCATACCCTTCAGAGCGAAGGCTTGTAATAATTCGCTCAGAATCTACGAGTGCTTTTGGGCATCCGAGGGAGACAAAACTAATACGAGGTGCTACCATGATGATCCTACAATTACTATGAATGATTGAGTTACGCTTTTATAACTTAAAAATAATGTTTTTTATTTTACAATCTGTTACAAAGTTATTTTATTTTTTTCTACAAAATTTTATATGTTTTTATGCATGCATACAATTTTGTCTTATTATATCGTAAAATTCCGTCATTGAGGGCGATAAGGCTGCTTTCTTCAAAGTATTCAAGTTCTTTTATAAAGTACGTGGTGAATATTTTAAAGCTTACTTGTTATGCCTTTCGTAAGTGAAAGACATGGATGGAAGGGAAAGTGAAACCTGCTCGATAAGGATCCGGATTGTTTATAGACCGAATTGGGGGCATTCTTTGGCTGTGGAGAGGAAGTCAATTGCGTGTGGCACAATAAAAAAATACTCAACAGCTTCTTATTGCGATATCTATCGCGTACTATAAAGTTTATTTTTAATATTTGCGAATAAGTCCGGTAAGTTTGCCTTGTATTTCTACACGCTCGGATTCGTATGTACGTACTTCATAATGAGGATTTGCGGCTTCTAATGCAATAGAAGCTCCTTTGCGTCGATAACGTTTTAATGTGGCTTCTTTTTTATCAATAAACGCAACAATAATTTCACCTGTTATTGCTGTATTTTGACGTTTTACAATGATCGTATCTTTATCAAGGATACCGGCCTCCATCATAGAATCATCTTTAACTTCTAATGCGTAGTGCTCACCTGTATTAACCATATCGCGTGGGAGAGAAAGGGTGTTTATTTGTTGCAGTATAGCAGAGGTAGGCACACTCGCAGAAATACGTCCCATAATAGGTATGATGATATTTTTTTTTTCTTCTTCATCAAAGTGATCAAGGTTACTCAAGCTTTTTGATATTTCCCTTTTCTTTTTTTCTATCATACTGGGAGAAATTTTACGTGCTAAAGAAAGATTAAATGTTATTTTCTCAGGGAGTCGAATCACCTCCACTGCACGAGCGCGATTGGGCAAACGACGTATAAACCCTCGTTGTTCTAAAGCTATAATGAGCTTATGAATACCAGACTTTGAAGAAAGTTCTAATGCATTTTTCATTTCTTCAAAAGAAGGAGGAACACCAGTTTCTTTTGTATGGTTATGAATAAACAAGAGTAGCTCATATTGTTTACATGTTAGCATTCAATATTCCAATCAAAATAATAAAAAATGAGTAAAGTAAAAATGCATGTATATATAACAATTTTACAATTTTTTCTCGCCAAATCAAAATTATTTTCTTCATTTTTGATCTTATAAGTTAATTTAATAAATCAATGTATTTATTTATAGACATATTTACATTATTATTTATATAAATAATTACTTTAAAAATTTTATTAAATTACTATTTATATATTATATAACTACATTAATATTAACTAAGTTATAAAAATACTTTATAGCTCTGACTGAATTATCTAACACTAGATTTTATGATCAGTGTTATCCTTTTCTTCTAAAAATATATCTACGTATTTTGTAATTTCTGATATAAAAAATTTAATTAGAAGGCATTCTATATATTTAAAATACTCTATGGGTATTTAGAATCATTTTGCATATTATTTCTGCTTTTTTAGTAAAATTATCTACAGCTGTAATAGTGAGCATAATTTATAGTCATTCGGGAGGATAAATTGGCTTTCGTTATATATTCATTATGCATGAATAAAAATCATACCATCAAAATGCCATTGTTGCTCATTCTCCTACTTTCAGGTCTAACGTGCCAATGCTATATACTATTTTGCTGAACCCGAATGTTGCGATAATTTTTGGTTATTGAAAGGAGGCATAAAAGGTATTTTCATTTCTTTTTTATAGCGTTATTCTCCCACTTGTATCAGTCAAGAAAATGCTTTTTATTGTTTCAATGTAAAAAAAATTGAAATGGGAGAAGCATACAGTATTTGAGATCTCTCACTCAAGTGATAAAATGATAAATTATTATAAACCAATATATTATTTTATAAAGCTGTATTCATATTTGAAATATTAAAAACTAAAATATAAAAATAATATTATAGTCAAAGGTATTTTTTCTTCTCTACCCATTATTCTCAATAACCCATGTGAGGGGAAGGGGGGTCTTATAATTCTAGCGCTTCGAATCTATGCAATATTTTGCAGTGAAATTTTTCCTTTATTGAGACTTCAAGTAGAAGATTAAAGAGTACCTATGCAATGATGAAGAAAGGGAAGAAAACGGAAAATTATTGATAACTGAAGAAAATAATCATATTTTTCTCCAAAAAGTGTTGACCAAATGAAAAGTCAACCGTATGTTCCCTTCACTTTCTGCAAATTAGATAGTCTGCAAACTAGATAGCTTGTGTGAGAGCGCGTAGCTCAGCTGGTAGAGCAACTGACTTTTAATCAGTAGGTCCAGGGTTCGAATCCCTGCGCGCTCACCAACTTTAAATAATATCAATAGAGATATACAAAGATTTAAGAATCTCTCTTCGTTTGATTCTTTTTACTTTTATTGTTCCGATTCTTTTTAAAGTTTTTTATTGATTCTATAGTCAGTCATTTTCTATCATGTTTTGGAATAGAGCGATGCTATAATGTCTCCTGTCCAACAGAAAAGAGCTTTAAGCTTACGATACCGTTGCAGCTGCGTTGGCAGCACATGTGGTTGCTACTTTTCTCAATCCATAAATTGATTTTTTAATACCCATTGCATTACATGATTCGCAAAACAAGTTGCTAAAATCACCACTTATTCACAATTTATATTATGAAATGACTTTTCTATAAGATGTTGATTTTTTTAATTTTCATTCTTTTTAACATCTACTATAGTACATTTATTTCTTACGAAAATCATAAAAAGGTTAACAATATGTTAATTTCTTGATAAAAGAGGCCAATTCAAGAGTGGTATATGCGCGAGGGAAATCATTTAAAAACGTAAATTCTTCTGTTGCGTACAAAAAGCGTGACGTGGTTTTTACAGTAGTACTTAACAGAAATAAGTGGACTGAATAGATGCCTTCAAATAGGAAAAAGAAATTTACTTTTATTATTAAACCAGCACTTCAATTGTTTTCTATGATCGTCATTTCTCAGTCACTGGTATCTTGTTGCGCAAGCCAAACTATGAATTTTTCAATAAAAGATTCCTATCATAATAAACCAATAGACGTAAACACTTCTGTACTACCTCAACAAGTATCCAATAAGAAGAATCAGTCGGAAGAAAAAAAGCGTGGACGAGCTATTGTTGGTAAACCTTATCAAATAAAAGGAAAGTGGTATTATCCTCAAAATGATCCAACTTATAAACGTGTTGGCGAAGCATCATGGTATGGTTCAGATTTTCATGGACGTTTAACTGCCAACGGTGAAATTTATGATATGAATCTTTTGACTGCTGCTCATCCTACAATGCCTTTACCTAGCTATGCTCGTGTTACTAATTTGAAAAATGGGTCTTCAATCATTGTTAGAGTGAATGATCGCGGACCTTTTATGAAAGACAGAATCATTGATTTATCAAGGGAAGCTGCGACAATACTGGGGTATGTAGATAGGGGGGTTGCAGATGTTAAAGTAGAATATATTGCTGAAGCACCCGTTGGCTATTATGATGGTGCATATTTAATGGCCTCTTATACTCCTGGAAATGCTGCCTCATATTCATTAGCGTTGAAAAATGTTTCGAAAAAAAGAGAAACTGTTTTGTTAAAAGAGCAGCGCAATACAGGAAACAAAGAAGAATTAGCTAAAGCAGCTGCTGTTGAACAGGAACAACGTAATAAAACTGTTGCAGTTAAGTTGCCAGAAATTGGTCCTATCATGATTGATAAGCCGATGCCATTCGATCAAGTGGCTTCTATAAATAAGCTAAACAAAAAAACAAAGGTCAATTGGCTACAACTGTTTTAAGAAAAAATGCGTTGATTTTTGTCTATATAATTTTCTAATAAAAAGATAAGAACTTACGGATTTAGTGTAGGGTTTTCATCTTAGAGTGCGTTATCCTTTTAAAAAAGTGTGGTTGGGTGCTATTATAAAATTCAGTACGTTCTTTCCACTCCATTGCTGCTCTATTCGTCATTTTATGATATTGGTCGCTCAATAAAGCGCGTACTTTTCTTGCTGTAATAACTTTTTCTAGACGAGGGTAGATTATTTTGTATCGGACTGTTTGTGTAATCTCCAAAACAACTATACTCTCAATTTGAGAGGAATAAAAAGCTTAATCAGTAAAAAAATATTTTCTTTTGATTCGGTTTTGTACTTTTCCAAAGTATCCACGGTAATATCTTATGAAGAGATTATGTATTACCTCGTATTAACTCATGCCTTTATTTATCATGTTCTTTAATGGAGTAAATCCCCTCACAAAAACAGAGCGTCTCAAACAAAATACACTTACATTGCCAATTCACGTACTTATTTAAAAGAGACATATTTCAAAACGCTACAAGCCTATTTTACGATAGCGCCTGTGAGTGGTATGGCTGTAACGCCTTTAGACATCACTATCTTTACACTTATGAAGATATAAACCGACACCATCATACACTTTGCAAGCCCCCAATGTTTTGTGCTATAATTCTTAATACTTGAGAGGTTTATAAGAAGTATTTTTACTCTCTTTTTTTTTAATAATTTTTATCTATATATGAACCCTATTTATGATGCGTAAGCAAACGATTTTATTGAATTCAATATAAGAGGAAATATAACGAAATAATCTTACAGTATTTTGAATCAGATACAATTTAAAATGGTATAATAACTCAATGTACTATAAACATAAAAAAACAAATAAAAAATCTTTTTGTCTCTCATAATTTAAAACATTAAACTTAACCTAGGTAAAAGATAAAAAGTGCATCATATTACTTTTGCTAACGTTGAATAAAAATAAAATATTTTATTGAGTTGTCAATAATTCTTCAATTTACGGAAATAAAAAAGTTTTTTCCTATATAAGATTCTTTATGTTAATCTTTGGGATGGGAGGAGTAGCTATGTATATAACATTAAGGATCTTATTGACTTTATGGGGGATATTGGCATTTGACCCGTGGGGGAGAGCAGAAGATTTTCAAATTTCTGCATCACAATTGTTGTTACTCGATGATGATACAGAGACAATACTTTATGAAAAACAAAGTGATATTCCTTTTTTTCCTGCTTCATTAGCAAAATTGATGACAGTAGAAGTCGTATTTCATCTCTTAAAGGAGGGATTGTTAAAGAGTACGCAGAAATTCAAGGTCAGTGAAAATGCTTGGCGCAAAGGTGGAGCACCTTCCGGTACAACCACTATGTTTGCAAAGATAAAGACAGAAATCAGTGTTTCTGATCTTTTACGTGGTTTAATTATTGTGAATGGAAATGATGCTGCTATTATTCTTGCCGAAGGAATATCAGGGCATGAGGCTCATTTTGCAAAACTGATGAATCAGCGCGCAAAAATAGTTGGATTATCTCAGAGTCATTTTGTTAATGCAACAGGGCTACCCGAAGAGGGACAATTTGTAACCGTGCGTGATATGATTATATTAGCACGTCATATTGTTCAGGAATATCCGGATTATTATGCACTTTATCGTGAGCCTCATTTTACATGGAATAATATTTTTCAACATAATAAAAACCCTCTTATTTCTAAGGAAATAGGTGTAGAAGGATTTGGTTTTGGCTACAGTGAAAAAGAAGGTTTTTCAATGGTTGCCACCATTTCTAAAAATCATCGACGTCTTTTTTTAGCAATCAATGGCTTGCAAGATGTTAAAAAATATACAAAAGAAATAGAACGCATTCTTCAATGGGGAATGACGGCATTTGATCTCAAAACGATTTTCACAAAAGAAGAAACGGTTGGTCGTGCTTCTGTTTATGGTGGTAAGCAAAAATTTATTCCACTCATTGTAAAAAAACCAATAAGTTTTATGCTTTCGAATGAAAAAAAAGTAAATGTTAAAGCAAAAATTAAATATCATGGTCCATTGAAAGCTCCCATCGTTTCTGGACAATCAGTTGGCGTTATTCAAATTTTAGAAGATAAAAAGGTTCTTCTGGAAAAACCAGTTTTTGCCGGAATGAATATTCAGGAAGGAAGTTTCTTTGCAAAAGTAAAAAATGCATTCTATGAAATAACAATTGGATGGTTACGGAAATATTTGTAGTTACACGCTAATAAGGTAAGGTTATACGTGTCAGGTTATTTTATTACATTCGAAGGAGGGGACGGGGTAGGAAAAACGGTGCAGATTTCTTTACTTGCTGAGTCTCTTTCTCACCAAGGTTATGATGTTGTCACAACACGAGAACCAGGAGGAACGCCAGGAGCAGAAGCAATCCGGCATATTTTGTTGTCAGGGCAGGCACAACAGTATGGACCGTTGATTGAAGCTGTTTTGTTTACAGCTGCACGTGTCGACCATGTGACCGAGGTTATCGCGCCTTCTTTGCAAAAAGGTAAAATCGTTTTATGTGACCGATTTATTGATTCTACACGCGTTTATCAAGGACTCAATAATACAGTCAGTTCTTCTCTTCTTGCTGTTTTAGAGTGTATTGCGCTCAATGGTATCTTGCCTCATTTGACGTTTTTATTAGATATGCCAGCAATGTGTGGAATGAAGCGTGCAAATTTACGAAGAAAAAAAACAGAAGAAATTGATTATTTTGAAAAAGATCAGTTGGAAATTCAAGAACAAAGGCGTCAAGCTTTTCTTCAATTGGCCAAACAGGAACCCCATAGATTTCGAGTCATTGATGCCACTGGCTCAGTGGAAGCCATTGCACATCAAATAAAAAATATTTGTCTTCAGATATTGTTGGATCAGCTTTCATGAGTAATGTGAATATCTTACGCCAATATGATGATATTGATACAATTTTATCACCATCTCAGAATAATGTTGTCTTTGGTCATGAGGATGTTCGTCATTTTTTGACACAAATGCTTAAAGAAGAGCGTTTGCACCATGCATTATTATTTGAAGGAGAATATGGTATTGGAAAGGCTACATTAGCCTTTCATCTTGCTTGGAACATTTTAAGTTCTCAACAGGGTGCTTTCTTGAAACCCGATCCTTATTCTACTCCATGGCGCCAAATTACACAAGGAAGTCACCCTGGTCTTTTGTATATTTCACGCCGATTTGATGTAAAAACGCAAAAGTTTAAAACCGGAATACTCGTTGACGATATTCGTGATATTATGCATTTTTTAAGCCGAACATCGCAAGATAATGGATGGCGTATTGTTATTGTTGATTCTGCAGATGATATGAATAGAAATGCAGCAAATGCAATTCTCAAAATACTTGAAGAACCACCTACAAAAACGTTATTTGTTATTATCGCACATTCTTCAGGAAAATTGCTTCCAACAATCCATTCACGGTGTCAAAAAATTTCTTTTCGTCCATTGAATAACGATGAAATGGAAAAAGTTATTACACATATTTTTACTCCTCAGGATTTACCTGAGGAGAAAACAATTGAAATGATTATTAAAAAATCTAAAGGAAGTCCTCGAAAAGCTGCTTTACTTATTTTCCATGGCGGTCTTGAAATTATTAAAACAATTGATGCTCTCCTAGAGAAACCTATTTGTAACGCAACGATTGTACATACTCTTGCACAAACACTTTCATCTGTTTCTTCTACATTCCCATTTCAACAATTTTGTGATGAAATTCTTAATAAAATTCAAAAAAAAGCTATCATGCTTGTTGAAAAGGGAGAGTTATTTCTCTCAAAAAAATATGCGGAAAAATGGCAGGAGATTCATCAAGAAATAGAGGAAATACAACTGTTTAATCTCGATAAAAAGCAGTTTGTTATTAACTTACTTTTTAAAGTTCATAAGATTATTCATGAGGATTAGTTTTTCCGTGACAATGTGATGAACAGACGTTATGTCATTATATCTTTTATTGATGGCGTTTTAAAACGAGTATGACATGCGTGACACATATTACATAACAACTCCCATTTTTTATCCTAATGGTGCTCCACATATTGGACATGCTTATAGTGCAATTGCAAGCGATGTCTTAGCCCGCTTTCAACGATTAAACGGAAAAAATGTATTTTTTCTTTCTGGTACAGATGAGCATGGTCTAAAGATGCAACAAACCGCAGCAGCATTAGGCATGACACCTCAGCAACTTGCAGATCGTAATAGTGCTGTGTTTCAAAAAATGCTTGCAGTATTAAATTGTTCTAACGATGATTTTATCCGTACGACAGAAGAACGCCATTATCAAGCTTGTCAAGAAATTTGGAAAAAGATGGAAGCAAATGGCGATATTTATCTCGGTCGTTATACGGGGTGGTATTCGGTTCGCCAAGAAGCCTATTATGAAGAAAAAGATACGGAAATTGGACCAGACAACATCCGTCGTGAGAAGGAATTAGGCTCTCCAGTTGAATGGAATGAAGAAGAAAGTTATTTTTTTAGACTTTCTCACTATGAAAAGCCTCTTCTTGAATATTATGAAAAACATCCTGATTTTATTGCTCCATTTGAGCGGCGTAATGAAATTATAAGTTTTATCAAATCAGGTTTAAAAGATATCTCTATTTCACGCGCAAGTTTTAATTGGGGAATTACTGTTCCAGAGAATCCAAAGCACGTGATGTATGTTTGGGTTGATGCCCTTACAAATTATCTATCAGCAATTGGTTTTTTCAATGAAAATTCAAAAAAACGTGATTTTTGGCCTGCAAATACGCATATTATTGGTAAGGATATTATTCGTTTTCATGCAGTCTATTGGCCGGCATTTTTAATGTCTGCTGGAATTGAATTGCCTAAAAATATTTTTGCACATGGTTTTTTACTTAATCGTGGTGCAAAAATGTCAAAATCTATTGGAAATGTCGTTGATCCTTTTGAAATGGTTGATCATTATGGTCTTGATCAGGTTCGTTATTTTCTTCTCCGTGAAGTGCCATTTGGACAAGATGGTAGTTATAGCCATGAAAGCCTTGTAAACCGTATTAATGCTGATCTTGCTAATGATCTTGGTAATTTAGCACAGCGCTGTTTGTCTATGATTGCCAAAAATTGTGATGCAAAAGTCCCTAGACTAACTTCATTTTTAGCTCAAGATAAACAACTTTTAGAACAATCTCTTCAAGTGCTTGAAACTGTACACCAAGCTATGTCTTCTTATAGTATGCATTTAGCACTTTCAGCTATTTTTTCAATTGTAGCAGATGCCAATCGCTATTTTGCCAACGAACAACCTTGGAGTTTACGTAAAAATGATCGAGAGAGATTTTCTACAGTTCTTTATATAACTGTAGAAACCTTGCGGAGAATAGGAATTATGCTTTTGCCTTTCATACCCCAATCAGCAGCGAAACTTCTTGATAGCCTTGCGGTTGCTGAAAATGATCGGTTATTGTATCATATAAGTCATTCAAAAATTCAAGAAGGGCTTGATCTTCCACCACCAGAACCGATTTTTCCTCGTTATATCTTGAAGAAAGAAGACACTCATCATGTTGATTGATACACATTGTCATCTTGATTTTGAAGATTTTTCACAAGATTTGGATAATGTTATCCAACGGGCTTTAGATGCTGACGTTAAACGTATGATAACAATTTCAACCCATGTTCATAAGTTAGATAAGCTGTTAGCCATTGCACAAAGCTATGATCAAGTCTTTTGTTCCGTTGGAACACACCCCAATCATGCGCATGAAGAACAAAATATTACAGCGGAAGAGCTTATACAGCTCTCGAATCACCCTAAAATTGTTGCGTTTGGGGAAGGGGGGCTTGATTACCATTATGATTATTCTACACCAGAAGAACAAAAGAAAGTTTTTCAAGAACATATCATTGCTTCTCGAGAAACACAGATTCCTCTTGTTATACATTCACGCAATGCAGATATCGATATGGAGAAAATATTACGTGAACAGATAAAAAAAGGAGCTTTTCCCTTTATCCTTCATTGTTATTCGTCTGGAATGCAACTTGCTCGTGCTGGAATTGAACTTGGTGGTTATATTTCTTTTTCAGGTATTCTTACTTTTAAAAACGCACTTGAAATCCGTGAAATAGCAAAAATTGTGCCCCATGAGCATTTATTAGTGGAAACAGATGCTCCATTCTTAGCACCTAGTCCCCATCGGGGAAAAACAAATGAACCATCTTTTGTATGCTATACAGCAGCTGTTTTGGCTGAAACAATTGGCTTAAGCATTGAAGAAACAGCTCAAATAACAACGCGTAATGCTTTTCGTTTATTTAGCAAAATGAAATAAGGCAAAAGATTATGTGTGATCAATACCGATTTACAATATTAGGTTGTGGTCCTTCTCCAGGAGTGCCACGACCCAATGGTGATTGGGGAACATGTGATCCGAATAACCCTAAAAATAAACGCTACAGAAGTTCTTTATTAGTTGAACGTATTAAACCTTCAGGAGAGAAAACAACGATCGTTATTGATACAGGTCCAGATTTTCGCTCACAAATGATTGATGCGCGTGTAAGCCATCTTGATGCTGCTCTTTACACACATTCTCATGCAGACCATATCCACGGTATTGATGATTTACGCAGCTATGCACTTGCACAAAAATGTTTAATAGATGTCTATGCCGACAGATTTACACTAGAGCATCTCAAAAGTGCTTTCGGATATTGTTTTCAAACACCAAAAGATTCATCTTATTCTCCCATTTTAAAAGAGCACCTTATCAATGAAGATAGCCAATTTATTATTCAGGGGCAGGGCGGAGCAATAAGTGTCAATACACATTTACAACACCACGGAAACATCCATTCCTTAGGTTTTCGGATTGGGAATGTTGCCTATTGTACGGATGTTAGTGAATTTCCTGAAAAAACTTTATCCAAATTGATGAATTTAGATGTTCTTGTCATTGAAGCTCTTCAATTTAAATCCCATCCGAGTCATTTTTCTGTTGATCAAGCATTACAATGGATAGAATATTTAATGCCAAAACAAGCAATACTTACACATATGGATAGATCGCTGGATTACAACAAGGTTATAAATTATGTTCCATCCTATGTAAAACCTGCATATCAAGGTCTTACTTTTGAAACAGATGCGTAAGCTTATTATGGGCAACATTTTAAGTTAAATAAAATACTTTTAAATTTATCCTTTATTTTTTTTTACTTTTGACATATTTAGTGCTTTTTATATTGAACATGAGGCTTTTATGTATAAGAATTTTAAGCGGGGCGTATGTATTGTGGTTTTAGCGTTTTCCTTGACAGCATGTGGAGGGCGTTTAGAAAAAAATATTTCAACGACAACAATACATGACGGATCAATGAGTTGTGCCGATATTCAACGGGAGTTCTTTGCTAATAAACGTCAGATTAATGATACAATTGCAGAGCGTTCTAAAGCAAGAAATAAAAATGTGGCTTTAGCAGCAGCAAGTGTTATATTTGTACCTGCTTTATTTTTTATGGATGTAAAATCAAATGAAAGTAATGAAATTTCAGCTTTAAATAATCGTAATGCTGTTTTAAGTGATCTTGCACGTATAAAACGTTGTAAAATAGTACAGTAATTTTTATTATTTATACGACGTAATTTCATTACAACTATTGTGGTCTTTGAGGAACATCCTTAAAGGCCAAATATTTTAATGTGCTGTTCGATTATTATCGCCATTACCATAATTTTGTTTTAAAAGTGAATTGTACGATTACAAATATGATTTATGTTTTAAATTAGGGGTTACTTTGTTTTTCTCTATCGTATTATCGCATAATATATATTATGGAACTTATTGAAAGAGTCTATCTAGGATTAGCGCTTTGAGGAACGTATGTTTGAAAACTGTTTTTAAAAACTTGATGATCTTTTAAGTTAAGTAAGATTGAAAATCGAGCCTGTTATTCTGGCTCGAAAATTTCAATTACGATGTTTTTTTATTTTTTACTCTTTTAAAAAAAATCATCACAATTTGTAGTATTATAAAAGCTAAAAACAATATTCCATGAAATAATGGTACAAATGGCTGATAAATAAAATCGGAATAATATATTGTTATTGCTTCAATCAATGCTGCAACACACCACACAATGATACCCCATAATGAATACATCCAAAGTCCAACTAAGGCAATAGGATAGAGAATAGCCAATATAGCTGATGTAAATTGCCACTGCCAAGGCATAAGATCAAAACGCCATAGAATACCTGGAAAAACACCAACAAGGCGTATCCAATAACAAATACCTAGGACTAAGCAAATGAGTGCCAAAAACCGTAAATAACAGTTATAGATTAAATTGATTTTTGAAATCCGTTTGTGTGAATTATTTTTCACAATAATAACTCTTGCTCAACAGGTTGGAAGTAATAATCTACCATCTCATTTGTTACATTTGAAAGTTTATCTGGCTGCCATTGAGGACTTTTGTCCTTATCGATTAACATAGCACGTATACCTTCATGAAAATCATGTGAATTAATCATATGATGTGCAATGCGGTTTTCAATTTTCATACAATCTTCCAACGTTTGAGATGAATTTTGTTTCATTTGTTTCCAGATAACTTTTAAACTTATCGGAGAACGTGACTGCAAAATATCCAAACATTCTTGAGCAAATAAAATACCTTCATTACTTTTTTTATG
Source organism: Bartonella sp. OC68QHHN (assembly GCF_042193875.1). Taxonomy (NCBI): domain Bacteria; kingdom Pseudomonadati; phylum Pseudomonadota; class Alphaproteobacteria; order Hyphomicrobiales; family Bartonellaceae; genus Bartonella; species Bartonella sp. OC68QHHN. The sequence continues at coordinate 135,231 of NZ_JBHIME010000019.1, forward strand.
TAGCAACTCAAGACATTCTTCTAAGGTATGGACACTAAAACAAGTGTTAATAATACAACGTATTTCATGACTCGTTTCATAGTCTTTTGTAATTGCTTGCTCGTTTAAAGCTAAAGTAGGATCTCCTTGCTCAATAATAGCTTTTCTAATCATATCGAATTCAATTTCAGCAACGGCGTGTGTTGCTAATCCTAAATTTAAGCAATCTCCCCACTTTATGCGTGCGCCTGTTAATGCAAGATAGATGCCAAAATGATTGGGAAGAGATGGTAAGAAAAAACTTGCACCTACATCTGGAAAAAATCCAATCGCACCTTCTGGCATAGCAAAAACTGTATTTTCTGTAACAATTCGATGCGAACCATAGATAGAAATACCTACCCCTCCTCCCATCCAAATACCGTTTAAGAAAGAAATGTAGGGCTTTGAAAAACGTTTGATATAAGCATTTAAACTATATTCGTCACTAAAGTATTGACAAGCAAAGGCACTTTTTCCCATATGATAGATTTCTACAACATCTCCACCTGCACAAAAAGCACGCCCCTCCCCTTCAATTAAGACACAAGAAACATTATCATCTGTTTCCCATGTTCTGAGAGCTTTTTTTAAAGCTGAAACCATTCGTTGATTAAGAGCATTTAATGCTGAAGGGCGTGTGAGCTTTATAATACCAGCACGCCCTTCTTTCGTAAAAGAAATATCATCATCTGCTCCAAAATCAATTTGCATCTCTAACCCTTCTTAAAATAACTATTTCGTTGTTTTTTTATATTTTTTTCCAAATTGAGGAAATATTTGCATGATTGCTCCAATACAATATATATAAATTCCTGTTATCGAAATTCCTATTTTAACCCAATAAGGAGCCTCTAGTTGATAAAAGAATGCAGAAACACCAAAAAAACACCATAAGAGAAAAATTGGAAAATTAACTCTACGTAAACGAAGAACTCTTACTGGATGGATAAAATAAATTGGCAAAAAAGATATAATCGCCGATAAAACAATAATAATAAAAGTAATCCACTCTCCCGGTCTTACGACAAAAAGCGTAAAAATCATCATATTCCAAACAACAGGAAACCCTTTAAAAAAGTTTTCTTTGGTTTTCATACTAGTATCTGCATAATAAATAGCAGATGAAATAACAATAATTGCACTCAATGAAAATGATAAGCCTACCCCCATAAAACCACTTTGATAGAGTGCAAAAGCAGGAATTAAGACATAGGTCACGTAATCAATAATATTATCTAACAGCTCTCCAGACCATGTTGGAAGAACGTATTTAACATCAAGTTTGCGTGCAATTGGTCCATCTATACCATCAACGAGAAGTGCAAGCCCAAGCCAACAGAACATAGCTGTCCATTCTTTTTGAGAGGCTGATATAAGAGAAAGGAACGCTAAAAATGATCCCGAAGCTGTTAGTAAATGAACAGAAAAAGCCTTTGCTTGTGGCATTGTTACTTTTTTATGGCGTAATAATTTAGCATTTGTTTTAATTTTCTTTGTTAATTTACGTTTCAAGGTTTTCTTATCCTCGTTTTTAAAGTCTTCAACCATCTATCAATACGCCATTTTTTACCGATGATATAACTCAGCATTTTAAAAAATCATAAAAAGGTTACTTTTTTATATCGCATTATTTATTACATACTATAATAGAAGACCTTCATATAATAAAAAGAGAGTGATCATTTGGAAATGTTAAAATATTTTCTCAATGGAAAAGGTTCAAATCGTTGTGATCTTTGAAAAGAAAGAGCATAAAGATATTGCTGTTATTGGTGCAGGTCCTGTCGGAATGTTAGCCGCTCTGAGTCTTGCACATGAGGGGCTTTCTGTTTTTCTTGTTGGCCCCTCTGCTCATACAGATGAGTTACGGACAACTGCTCTTATGATGCCTGCAATACGCATGCTTCAAAAACTCAATATTTGGGATAATCTTCAAAAACATGCAGCTGCTTTATCATACATGAGAATTATAGATATAACTTCTAGAATTGTGCATGCTCCTACGGTGCATTTTTCTTCTGCTGAAATTGGTGAAAAAGCTTTTGGCTATAATATACCTAATGTAAAATTGAACAGTGCTTTAGTCGATGCTGTTACACATACGCCTAATATTACAAGATTTGTTTCTGCAGCCAAATCTTTTCATCACACAAAAAAACATGTATCTATTACTCTTGCTGATCGTAGAGTCCTTCAAGCACCACTTGTTGTTGCAGCTGATGGACGTCACTCTCTTACACGTACCGCAGCAGGGATAAGTGTCAAACAGTGGAATTATCCACAAAAAGCACTTGTTCTCAACTTTTCTCATGAGTTTTCTCATCAAAATACATCAACCGAATTTCATACAGAACATGGTCCATTTACACAGGTTCCACTACCAGGGCGAAGATCTAGTCTTGTATGGGTTGTTCATCCTTCTCGTGCTGAGGAATTATTGAATATAGAACCAAAAGTAATTGCAAAAATGATCGAAAACCAAATGCAATCAATGCTTGGAAAGGTAAGCTTAGAAACATCAATTCAAGCATGGCCGCTTTCAGGACTTCTTTCTCATCATTTTGCTGCTAATCGAACAATTTTAGTGGGTGAAGCCGCTCATGTTTTACCCCCTATTGGTGCACAGGGATTGAATTTAGGATTCCGTGATGTCCAAACTTTGATTGATATTTTACCCAATAAAATATCTAATTTTAACTTTGAAATGATTGTTGCACATTATAACAAATGCCGCAAACCAGATATATTAATCCGAAGTGGAGCTGTTCATACACTTAATTCTGCTCTACTTTCTCATATGTTGCCTGTTCATATCTTACGAAGCGTTGGGCTTGGTTTGTTACATAGTTTCTCACCATTACGTAATTTATTTATGCGCGAAGGAATGTATCCCGGTTATGGATTCAAGGAAATTATGCAAATATCTAACAAAATCATCTAAACAGCTCTACTGAGCAATAATAAGCAATATAATCGCTCTATGATTTAATATTGCATTTTTAATCATATATATTATTAATGTGAAAAATATTTTTGTTCTTTCTAATAAAACATGTATAATTAATATTAGTATAAATCATTTTTATTAAAAATTATTATATATTTAGCATACTGATATGAAATAATAGAGAACTTAATTATAGATTACAGCTGAAATTGTAAAGATATCTTTCTAAATCATATCTGTTAAATTTTGCACTATAAAGCAAATGAAAAATAATACCGTTTTGAAATATTTATTTTATAACATTAAGTATAATATTAAAAATAAAATCATCTTGGGAACCTGTTAGTAACACAGAGGTTAATGAAGTGTCGTTTCAACAAATGGTGACAAGATGAAACTAAATAAATTTTTGAAATTAAGTATTTTTTTTATAGTGATTGTATGTGTCTCGTTGATAGTCACTACTTCAATCAGTGAAGTTTTTCATCTTCCTTATTGTCAAACCTTTACCTATAGCTCTACTCAAAATGTCACTAAAATAGGTCAGAACTCATTTACTGCTTCACAAGTTAAAAATTGTCTTATGCAAAATGGTTTTGAGAATATTAAACGATTGCGTTTAGATGACAAAGGCATCTGGCGTGCTTTAGTAAAATTTAAAAAGTCTCATTTTTTCGTATCGGTTGACTATTCAGGAACAGTTAGCATTCAAAATGAAAGAAAAAAATATGATTGATTTTAAAACTTACAGCAACGTTTCTTTTCATAGCTGTAAGAAAAAAAAATTAAAAAAGTGCTGCCATTCTATTAAAGAATTTGCTTTCATTGGCGGATTAAATGGTAGCATATCAGGAGCTATCGCGGCAACTCTTGCAGCTTATGGTTATATTGCTCTTCCAGGATTTGGTCCAGTTATCACAATGGGTATAGGAGTAGCACTTTCTGCCGGAATGATAATAGGAACATTGGTAGGATCAGGAATGGGAGGGAGTGTCGGTATATGCTGTATTTTATGGGAAATTTATATGAATCATAATAATTTTTTCTCTTATAAATTTTATAATGAATAGAAATTTCTCGTCATTTTTTCTATTAAAAACAATTAAATCATATGTTTGTTTTTTGATGAAACGACTATCATATTATAAATGAAATAATATCTAACTTATTAAAATTTCTTGCTTAATTCCTTATTACACCTCAAAAAGTAGATTTTTTAAAGCATCTCTTGAAGAATTGTAAGCGAAATATAATTATTAGTCTATGAAAGCTATATTTTTTATAGATCAAAAAATAAGAGTTATCTTCAGAAAAATATATATAATTTAATTAATAATTATTTTTATAGATAATAATTTATTTAAATATAATTATAAAGGTATTTTATGAAAATATTATTATTAGTTTTTATGGCATTTTTAATTCATAAAAATTCTGCATTAGCACTATCAACACAAGTAAATATTTATAAATTAGAAGATAATAATTCCAAAAAGGCTATTGGTAGCATTAAAATTGAAGAAAACACATACGGTTTGATTTTTATCCCTAATTTATCTAATTTATCAGAAGGGATGCATGGTTTTCATGTACATGTAAATCCTTCATGTGATACAAAAGATGGCATAATTGGTGGAAGCGCAGGTGGACATTATGATCCGGAACATACCGGAAAACATTTAGGACCTTATAATATCAATGGTCATCTTGGTGATTTACCAGCACTTTATGTTGATAAGCAAGGATATGCCATGATGAGCGTTCTTTCTCCACGATTAAAAAAAATCTCTGAAATTAAAGGGCACTCTTTAGTCATTCATTTAGGGGCAGATAATCAATCAGATAAACCATTACCGCTTGGCGGAGGTGGTGCGCGTTTGGCATGCGGTATTATTAAAAAATAAAGAGAGTATTGGGGCAAACTGTGACAGTACACACTTCCTTTACCATAAGATCTGAGAGAAATTTATTTTTTTAAATCTATTTCAAGAAATTGAGTAAACTGTGTGAATATTTTATAAAATTAATGTTTTTTTTGAATGTTTAATTCGGATAACAAAAAGCTTAATAATAATCAAAACGAATAGAAATAGAAATTAAAGAAATAGTAGTATAAATTCTCCGTAAGAATACTTCAATATAAGGAAGTAATATTTTTAATGCTTGATGTAAACAAAGCAAATGCGATTATCTTTTAATAATGCAGAGAATTTTTTTCACTCATAGCCCAATTTCTACCATTAGGGGGCATCACTTTACGTCCAGAAGGTGTGATGATTTCATAAATATCCTTAAGCGTTACTCTTTTTACGGATAAGTCTCCAGATTTCCAAGAACCGCGGGAATCATTATCAGGATTTTTATAGCGGGCATCCATATTGCTTGAACGAGGAAGTAAATTAGGGCGCCAAATCGTTTTGTTTTTGGCATAACCCATTATAAAATCATGGTTATCAGAAAGCCATTTTGTATCATTTTGTGGAGCATATTTCTTTTGCCAAATAATATTGTTGATGAAATTTTGGCAACCAAAAATTTCATCCGTCATCACTTTAAGATAGAATATTTGATTTGAGGCATGATAAGATTTCTCAAGATCTTCTAATAAGATACGAGGCTTTAGTTTGGGGCATTTTTCTTTTCCAATCCAGTTAAGTTCTAATTTTGGTTTATTATAATGCATGTAATCGTTTTTAAATCCAAATGTTTGAGAAAAACGATGTATTCACGAACAGTATTGTTAGTACCATCCGACAGCAATTTGAGCTTCTTCTGACATACAATCAGGTGTCCATGGTGGATCAAAAGTCATAGTGACTTCAACATACGAAACCCCTTCAACTGCACTGACTGCATTTTCTACCCACCCCGGCATTTCACCAGCAACAGGACATCCCGGTGCTGTAAGAGTCATTTCAATTTTTACTGAACGATCATCTTCAATATCAATACGATAGATCAGTCCTAGCTCATAAATATCAGCAGGAATCTCTGGGTCATAAACTGTTTTGAGAGCAGCAATAATATCATTCGTCATACGATCAATTTCATCTGCTGGAATTGCTGATATATAAGATTTTTTATTTTTTCTTACAGTTTCAACAGATTCTGTAGAATGACGCTCTTCAATTGATTCAGCCATTAAAAAATGTCCTTGTTTCTTTCAATGCTTCTACTAATTGATCTACATCTTCTTGAGTGTTATACATGGCTAACGATGCACGACAAATAGATGTTAGACCAAAGCGCTGTAATAAAGGCTGTGCACAATGGGTTCCCGCGCGTATTGCAACTCCTTTTCTATCAATAAACATAGCGATATCATGGGCGTGAATCCCTTCAATTGTAAATGATATAATAGCTCCTTTATTGGGAGAATGACCATAAATACGCAATGACTCAACCATTTTAAGTTTTTCCTGCGCATAAGCTAAAAGGGATCTTTCATGGGCATGAATCGTACTACGACCTTTCTCTTGTATATAATCAATAGCTGCAGTTAATCCAATAGCTTCAACGATAGGAGGAGTGCCTGCTTCAAAACGGTAAGGAGGCGCATTATAAAAAACCTTATCGGTTGTTACCTCCTCGATCATTTCCCCTCCCCCTTGAAAAGGACGCATTTCTTCTAATCTATCTTCCTTACCATACAGAACGCCAATACCGGTGGGACCATAAAGCTTATGACCTGTAAAGACATACCAATCACAATCGAGATCTTGCACATCAACAGTTAAATGTATTGCTCCTTGAGAACCATCAACAAGAACAGGAATAGAATTTTGATGTGCTAGCTTAATAATCTCTTTAACAGGAGGCACAGTTCCTAATATATTGGACATATGCGTTATAGCAACAAGCCGCGTTTTTTCACTTAAAGCCTTTTGGAAATCTTCAATGTGCAGAACACCATTTTCATCGACAGGAACAAAAATAAGTTTAACACCTTTTTGTTCACGGATAAAATGCCAAGGAATAATATTTGAATGATGTTCCATGATAGTTAGAACAATCTCATCACCTTCTTTGAGTTTAGGCATAGCCCAACCATAAGCAACAGTATTAATAGCTTCTGTTGCATTTTTCGTAAAAACAATTTCTTCAGCTTTTTGAGCATTTATAAAAACACGAACGGTTTCACGAGAATTTTCATATGATTGTGTTGCTATATTGGCTAAAAAATACATTCCCCTATGCACATTAGCATAACTATAGTGATAATAATTATTCATTGCATTGAGTACTGACATTGGTTTTTGGGCAGAAGCACTACTATCAAGATATGCTAATCGCTTTCCATAAACTTGATGGTGCAAAAGAGGAAAATCACGCCGAATTTCTTCGACATTATAAGTAAATGTTTGTACGTTATTTTCCATTTTTTCTACCTTAAACATTTTTTTCAAGCCATTTACTAATGATAGTCTCCAAAACAATTTGAATATTATCTTGCTTAATGTCATCAATGAGCTCAGAGATAAATCCTTTAATCAAAAGTGCACGAGCCGTTTTAAATGGGATACCACGCGCCATAAGATAAAAAAGATAATCATGATTAATATTAGCAACTGTTGCACCATGACCGCATGCAACATCATCAGCAAAAATCTCCAGTTCAGGCTTTGCATTAAATTCTGCATCATCTGAAAGAATAAGGCTATTACAAGCCATGCGTGCATCTGTTTTTTGCGCTTTTTGAGAAACTCGTATTATTCCTTGGAAAACTCCAACAGCCTTATCTGTAACTACATTGCGTATAATTTCGGTTGATGTTGATTTTTCTTCCATATGACGAACAGTCATTGTAAGATCATTATGTGTTTGTCCTGATAATAAATTTATAACGCGTAATTGAAAATCAGATTCTTCCCCCTGTAATTCAATATCGACTTCTTGGCGATTTAATTGGCTCCCTATATTAATGACATAAAGTGATAACTTTGCTCTTTGATCAAGAACAGCACAAAATCGACCAAATTGTGTAGAATTAAAATCACGATTGCGAATGAGAATCCATGTGACATCACTATCAGCAGCAACATTTAATGAAAATATTGAACTGACAAAGGTATCTTTATCATTGCCAACCTGATGTTCAATAAACATAACTTGACTATTTTTATCAACTTTTATATCCGAAAAAATATGAGATTGTCCCCCCATTTGTATATTTTGTAATTCAATGGGTATATTTAACTTTGTATTTTCAGGGATGTGAAAAAGCCAACCATCTGTAAAAAAAGCTGTATTTAACTGTGCAATAAAATCCTCATCAGAAATGTTTTGATTTATCTGTACAGAATTATCTTCTAATGCGTCTGAAAGGCGTTTTACTATGATATTGTCTACCTTTGACTCTATCAATGTTTTTCCATTGTTTATCGAGAAAACAGCACTTTCTGAAAGCAATGCATCAACTAATTGACTGTCTTGAACTTTTGAAAAATTGCTAATAGACTTCAGTAAGGTACGCAGATTGGTATAATGCCAGCTTTCGATTTTACGGGAAGGAATCCGTGTCGTTTGAAACTGCTCAATAGCTTTCTTGCGGATTTCCTGTACAGCTTTATCACCAGGTAAGTCGTTTACATACTGATTGAAATTACTGAGTATATTTTCTTCAACCGCTAACAAGTTTTGCTGTGCATTCATATTCAATAACCTCAACCCGCTTCTCTGATAAGATCAGCATACCCATTTTGCTCTAAATAAATCGCTAAGGATTTATCTCCGCTTTTGATAATTTGTCCTTTATAAAGAACATGTACCGTATCAGGAATAATATAATTAAGCAGCCGTTGATAATGGGTAATCACCAAAAATGAACGTTTTGAATCCCGAAGTTTATTAACACCATCTGCAACAATTTTTAGTGCATCAATATCTAAACCAGAATCCGTTTCATCTAAAATGCAAAGTTTAGGTTCAAGAAGTGCCATTTGTAAAATTTCAGCGCGTTTTTTTTCTCCACCTGAAAAACCTACATTTAAAGGACGCTTTAGCATATCCATATCTATTTCAAGTTTGGCTGAAACTTCTTTAACACATTTTATAAATTCAGGAATTTTAAGCTCTTTGTCACCTCGTGCTTTGCGTTGAGAATTCATCGCAACTTTTAAAAATTCCATCGTTGCTACCCCTGGTATTTCCATTGGATATTGAAATGCAAGAAAAACACCATCTGCAGCACGTTCTGCTGGATCCATTTCTAAAAGTGATTGTCCATTATAGAGAATCTCTCCTTCTGTTATTTCATAATCATCATGACCAGCAATCAAATAAGACAAAGTTGATTTTCCAGCTCCATTTTGTCCCATGATAGCGGCAACTTCTCCATCTTGAACTGTCAAGTTTAAACCACGAATAACTTCTGTATCGGTCTCAGCAATACGGGCGTGCAAATTTTTTATCTCTAACATAATTTAATCCTGTTTTGGCTGTTTTTTCAGATACCAATGCGTATTATTTTACCTTAGCATCCACCTACTTTTGTAATTACCATAGAGGTCATTTTTAGCATTATTTGCTACTGTTACAGCCTTTTTACTTCAAATCTTCTATTTATCTAATTAAATGAAATTACCCAACACTACCTTCAAGGCTAATACCAATAAGCTTTTGTGCTTCGACAGCAAACTCCATGGGAAGTTTTTGAATGACCTCTTTTACAAAACCATTTACAATTAATGCGATAGCTTCTTCTTCGGGAATTCCTCGCTGCATAACATAAAAAAGTTGGTCATCAGAAATTTTTGATGTTGTGGCTTCATGTTCAAACTGAGCTGTTGCATTTTTTGCTTCAATATAAGGAACTGTATGCGCACCACAATCATTCCCGATTAACAAACTATCACACTGCGTAAAATTACGCGCATTTTGTGCTTTTCGATGTGCTGTGACTTGTCCTCGATAAGTGTTATTTGAAAAACCTGCAGAAATGCCTTTGGAAATAATACGACTGGATGTATTTTTTCCCAAATGAATCATTTTTGTACCGGAATCAATTTGTTGATGACCGTTTGCAACAGCAATAGAATAAAATTCTCCACGCGTATTATCACCACGGAGTAAGCAGGATGGATATTTCCAAGTAATCGCAGAACCAGTCTCAACTTGTGTCCATGAAATTTTAGAGTTATCACCTCGACAATCTCCACGCTTCGTCACAAAATTATAAATACCACCCTTTCCATCTTTATCGCCAGGATACCAGTTTTGTACTGTAGAATATTTAATCTCTGCATTTTTAAGGGCAATAAGCTCAACAACAGCAGCATGAAGTTGGTTTTCATCACGTTGGGGTGCTGTACACCCTTCAAGATAAGAAACATAAGAATCTTCAGCGGCGATAATCAATGTTCGTTCAAATTGGCCAGTGTTACGTTCATTAATCCTAAAATAAGTTGAAAGCTCCATAGGACAACGAACCCCTTTGGGAATATAAACAAATGAACCATCTGTAAAGACAGCAGCATTTAAGGCCGCATAATAATTATCACTTACAGGTACAACTGTTCCTAAATATTCTTTTATAAGTTCAGAATGTTCAATAATCGCCTCTGAAATAGAACAAAAAATCACACCAGCACGTGCCAGCTCTTTTTTGAATGTTGTTACAACAGAAACAGAATCAAAGACTGCATCAACAGCCACCTGTCCCGATACAGACATACTGTCATCAAAAGTAGAGGGATCAGACTGTTTTCTTACTCCTGCCAAAATCTCTTGTTCTTTAAGGGGAATGCCAAGTTTTTCGTACGTTGCTAATAACTCAGGATCCACTTCATCCAAAGATTTTGGTCCTGTATGATTTTTTGGAGCAGCATAATAATAAAGCTCCTGAAAATCAATTTTAGGATATTCAAGACGTGCCCAATGAGGCTCTTGCATTGTCAGCCAACGGCGGTAAGCTTTTAAGCGCCATGTTATCATCCATTCAGGCTCATGTTTTTTAGCAGAAATAAATTTGATTATATCTTCATTTAAGCCTTTTGGAGCTTTATCTGTTTCAATATTGGTTTCAAAACCATATCTATATTGGTCAACATCTATTTCACGTACTTGGCGTATTGTTTCTTGTACTGCCGGCATAAATTTTCTCCATTTTTTGGCGTCAGAAACCGGTAACTAAAAGTCTTGTTTTTTTTTACAAGATTAAAGTAAGTAAGTTATTTCCTAGGCTATAGGTAAAGTGCAAAAATTTCAATCAAACTTATCCTATTTTTAAAATGATTCTAATTTATAATTTTCTGATGAGAAATCTTACCCTTTTTTTCTGCTTATAATTTGAGAAAAAAAGGACAGAAAATCATCAATATCTTCAGAAGTTGTGTCACGCCCTAGCGAAATGCGAATAGCACCATTTGGAACATGATACCCCATTGCCTCCAATACTTTGCTTTGTTTTACTTTTCCCGAAGAACAAGCAGAGCCGGATGATATAGAGAACCCTTCTAAATCAAAAGCAATTTGCATTGTTTCAGCTTTTATATTTTTCACGGTAAAGTAAGTTGTATTTGGCAAACGTTGAACTTTTTTGCCAAAAATTTCAACATTTTTACTTATTTTTTGTAGTCCATCTTCTAATTTATTGCGTAAATATATTAACTGTTTTATTTCCTCCTGTGTGAAACAATCAGCTATTGCTGCTCCAAAAGCAGCAATAAGGGGCAATGCTTCTGTTCCTCCGCGGAGACCTTTTTCTTGTCCTCCCCCAATAATAAGAGGGTGTGGCATGAGAAGATTACTACATGAAACAAAAGCACCGATTCCTTTAGGACCACCAACTTTATGTGCAGACAGTATAAAAAAGTCTCCTCCTAGCTGATTAATATCTACGAAATTTTTATCTACATATTGTGTCAAATCAACAATAAGAGTGCCTCCTAAATCCCGAACAATAGCGGCGATTTCTGTTAACGGTTGAATAACACCCGTTTCACTATTTGCAGCTTGAATAGCAACAAGAGGTAAACCTTTTGTTTTATCGTGAACCGTTAAGAGTGATATTAATTTATCTTGTTGAATGAGTCCATCTTGATTAACAGCAATGACGCTTATCAATTCTTTAGAAAAACGCCCTCCCTCTGCAACAGAGGGATGTTCAGTCGCTCCAAGGTAAAGATGAGAAAATTGAACTTTTGCATTCCCCATATTGTAAAAGGGTGTTAACAAAGTCATTGCTGCTTCACTCGCACCAGAAGTAAATACCACGTGATCTGGATCTGTTTTAAGATTTTCAGCGATTTGTTGACGTGCCTTTTGCAACAAAGTTTTAGCCGCACGCCCTTCCTTATGAACCGATGATGGATTACCAAATATCTCTAAAGATTCCAGTAACGCCATCCGTGCCATTTTTTTGAGCGGTGTTGTTGCGTTATGATCAAAATATCGGCGTTTTATAACCATCTTACATCGCAATCATTAATCTTATGAATTGATGAAAAAAATAGCGCAATTTTCTTGAAAAGCGCACTAAAAAAAGAATATCTAATAATTATTTAAGAGATTCTATGGTAAAAGTCGACCAAGGTCAATGAGAGCCTTTTATTGCATTAAGGAGCATTTTATGCCAGAAATTATTTTTAACGGTCCCGCGGGTCGGCTCGAAGGGCGTTATCAACCTTCACAACAAAAAAATGCACCCATTGCGATCATTTTACATCCTCATCCCCAATTTGGTGGAACTATGAATCATAAAATTGTCTATGATCTCTTTTATATGTTCCAACAACGTGGCTTTACAACTTTACGTTTTAACTTTCGTGGTATTGGTCGTAGTCAGGGTGAATTTGATTATGGAATAGGAGAACTTTCAGATGCTGCTGCTGCTCTCGATTGGGTGCAAACACAACATCCAGACTCTAAAAATTGTTGGGTAGCAGGATATTCATTTGGAGCATGGATTGGTATGCAGCTTTTAATGCGCAGACCGGAAATTGAGGGATTTATCTCTGTTGCCCCTCAGCCTAATGTTTATGACTTTTCATTTCTTGCACCTTGTCCCTCCTCTGGACTTATCATTCATGGTGGTATCGATAAAGTTGCTCCTCCAAAAGATGTTCAAATACTTGTCGATAAATTAAAAACACAAAAAGGAATCATCATCACACAAGAAATATTGGAAGAGGCTAATCACTTTTTTAGTGGATGTCATGAAGAGCTTATTGAGCGATGTACTCACTATTTGGACAACCATATCACCAATGAACTTCTCGCTCCTCCTCCTGAAATACTTTCACTAACTTAGGAAAACACGATAGATTTATACAAAATCAGCAAAAGTCGTCTCTGATTATAACAAAGTAATTTTTTAGTCTGTATTTAAAACTTTTCTAAATCTTATTTCAGGATAGAAATGAGAATAACAGAATGTCTTTTTTCTATTACTGAAAACTCTTTTTTTTTAGCGTAAAAGGAAATAATACCTGTATTATTATCTATATTACCAATATGTCTCTTTCTCTTGTGATGTGTGTATCAGTTATGATAGATAACGTTCCATTAAATAATCACCTATTATATGAAATGAATGTACTCTTAAAATTAGGAAATTGAATCTGTGTTTGCCTTTAAATCTGATTTTTTACACATTATGAGCGAACGTGGTTTTATCTACCAAATTTCAGATGAAAAAGGCTTAGATGATCTTTTTTCAAAAGAAACTGTAAGCGCTTATACTGGATTTGATCCAACAGCATCGAGTTTACATGCTGGAAGTCTTCTTCAGATTATGATGCTTTATTGGTTACAAAAAACGGGACATCGCCCCATTGCATTAATGGGTGGAGGAACCGGTTTGATCGGTGATCCTTCCTTCAAAGATGAAGCGCGACGCCTTCTGACACAAGATGATATTGCTGCAAATATTGATGGTATTAAAAAGGTATTTGCTAACTATTTGACATTCGGTGACCGAGAAACTGATGCTTGTATTGTGAATAATGCCGAATGGTTATGCAATTTAAACTACTTAGAATTTTTGCGTGATGTAGGAAAACATTTTTCTGTCAACCGTATGTTGTCATTTGATTCCGTCAGACTCAGACTTGAGCGTGAGCACTCTTTGTCATTCTTAGAGTTTAATTATATGATTCTGCAAGCTTATGACTTTGTTGAACTTTATAAACGTTATGGGTTGCGTATGCAAATGGGGGGCTCTGATCAATGGGGTAACATTATTAACGGAATCGAATTAGGGCATCGTTTAGGAACACCACAATTATATGCGTTAACATCACCATTGCTGACAACCTCTTCCGGTGCCAAAATGGGTAAATCATTGAATGGGGCTGTATGGCTGAATGCGGATATGCTTTCACCTTATCAATTTTGGCAATATTGGCGTAATATAGAAGATGCTGATGTAACACGATTTCTAAAGCTCTATACCCCTTTGCCAATGGATGAGATTCTTAAACTTTCTGTATTACAAGGGACAGAAATTAACGAAGCAAAAAAAATTCTTGCAACAGAAGTTACAGCAATGTTGCATGGACGTGTTCTTGCCAATGCAGCAGCAGAGACTGCTCGCAAAACGTTTGAAGAAAAAACTCTGGGAGAAAATCTTCCAACTGTTGAAATTAATGCCTCAGAATTAAAAAAAGGTGTTGGATTGCTCACTCTTTTAGTACAAGCAGGACTCGCTAAATCTAATAGTGAGGCACGCCGACACGTTCAAGGTGGAGGTGTACGTGTAAATGATCAAATTATTGAGGATGAAACACATCTTATTATTGAAGGGGATGTCAGTGCAGAAGGAATCATTAAACTTTCTTTCGGTAAGAAAAAACATGTTGTGATGAAACCAGTATAATCTTTTGTTGTTTTGTTTATGTTGTTCACGTCGATCTTGTTCTTCCAATCCAATCGTTGTGATCGGGCGAGTTTTGTTAGGAAAATAAAGGTCTTTTCAAAACAATAATGTTCTAGAGAGTTGAATAGTTCTTTTCTTCTGTATACTCTGATATCTTATACCTGTTACACAAGAAAGAAAGATGAAAACAATGACAAGACCAATGAAAGGTACCCTTGCTCCTGATTTTAATTTGCCTCGCGATGGAGGAGAAACAGTGTGTCTTTCTGACTTTAAAGGAAAACCTGTTGTTTTATATTTTTATCCAAAAGATGACACCAGTGGCTGCACAAGCGAAGCACTTGATTTCACAAAATTAAAGATGAAATTTGATGAAATCGGTGTTGCTGTTATTGGAATCTCTCCAGATAATGTAAAAAAACATGATAAATTTAAATTAAAACATGAACTTGATGTCATCTTGGTTTCTGATGAAGAAAAAACAACCCTCGAAGCTTATGGTGTTTGGGTTGAGAAAAGCATGTATGGACGCAAATATATGGGTGTTGAACGGAGCACTTTTCTCATTGATGCAAATGGAATAATAGCAGAAGAATGGCGCAAAGTAAGCGTATCTGGGCATGCTGAAAATGTTTTAGCTACTGCAACACTTTTACATCATAGTGGTAACTTGTAAATTGAGTGTTTGATTTACTTTAAAAAGCAAAAGTTATCCTCCGAATATCGCAAATTTTTCTTATTTCAGCTTCTTCCTATTACTTGCGATATCATAAGCAGGATTGGCGTGTGAGAAAAAAATTGAAGAAAAGAACAAGAAGATCCCTCTTTGAATCTTTAAAGTATCAAGGGCTATAGTAACATCACAACATCAATAAAACGAATAGCTTAAGAAAAAAATCTACATGGCTTGAAGGAAGGATCTATAATTAACGAATATCCTCAATTTCTTTGTCTTGTCTATAAATGCGCCGTGCGAGTGCAGCCTCTATAAATGCATCTAAATTACCATTAAGTACGGATTGAGGGTCCGTATTTTCAATTCCTGTACGCAAATCTTTGACAAGCTGATAGGGTTGAAGAACATAAGACCTAATTTGATGTCCCCATCCGATTTCTGTTTTAGAAGATTCAGCAGCATTGGTTTCTTCTTCTCTTTTTTTAAGCTCTTCTTCATAAAGCCGTGCACGCAACATCGACCAAGCCGTAGCCCGATTTTTATGTTGAGAACGCTCTGTTTGACATTGAACAACAATACCCGTTTTTATATGTGTGATGCGAACAGCAGAATCTGTCGTGTTAACATGTTGTCCTCCAGCTCCCGATGCACGATATGTATCAATACGCACATCTGCCTCTGAAACATCAACTTCAATATTGTCATCAATAACTGGATAAACCCAAATGCTCGCAAAAGAGGTATGGCGCTTTGCATTCGAATCAAATGGAGAAATCCGCACCAAGCGATGAACGCCTGATTCTGTTTTTAACATTCCATAAGCATTATGCCCTTTTACAAGAATAGTCGCTGACTTTATTCCTGCTTCTTCTCCATCATGAATTTCTAAAATTTCAACCTTCATTTCATGCTGTTCAGCCCAGCGCATATACATACGTAAGAGCATAGAAGCCCAATCTTGGCTTTCTGTTCCCCCTGCTCCAGCATGAGCTTCTAAATAGGTATCATTCGGATCTGCCTCTCCTGAAAGAAGTACGTCAATTTGCCTTTTATCTATCTCATTTTTAAGATTACGTATTGAATTTTCTGCATCAGCGATAATTTCAACATCACTTTCTGCTTCGCCCATCGCGATAAGCTCAATGCATTCTTCAAGTGTTCTTGTAAATGATAAAAGACCATTGATTGAATCATCAAGACGTTGACGCTCACGCATCATATCTTGTGCTCGTCGTGCATCATCCCATAATGACGGATCTTCCGCTTTTTGATTAAGATATTCAAGACGCTTTAGTGATTGATCCCAGTCAAAGATGCCCCCTTAGCAATTGAATTGCTTTCTGGATTTCATCAACTAATGTTTCTATTTCTGCTCGCATAATTTAACACCGTATTTTTTAACATTCTTTCTGGTTATGTCTCTAGAATTTTATACAAATTTGATAGCTGCTGTGAAGAAATAGCACGGATTTATCCCTCTATTTACAGGACCGACACTGTAAAAAAATAAAAACCATGACTCATGGCGAAAGGAGCTTTTGTTGATTAATACAGCCCACCTGTCCCACTTTCAAGGGCTTTATTGACTTGTGGAGAAGTAGTTACTGCAGGAACACCTTCTTGAAAAGAATTTGTACTCCCAATAACTTGATATATATCAGCAGGACCAGTTCCTGGTTTAAATGCTTCTATAATGACATCTTGATCTCCTCTTTCTGCAAGCATTCCTGTTTTCCGATTAATTGGCATTAAAATCATGCCCTTTGGCATCTTAAAGGGAACATCTGGCTTCCCTTTAAGAGCATTTGCCATAAACTCACCAAAAATAGGTGCAGCTAATGAACTTCCGGTTCCATTATATCCTAACGGAGCAGGTTGATCGTAGCCGATAAAAATACCAACGACAATGTCAGGAGTAAATCCCATAAACCAGACATCTTTAGAGTCATTGGTTGTCCCTGTCTTAGCGGCAATATGTCGATTAAGATAACGTAAACGTGCTGCAGTACCACGCTGAACAACCCCTTCCATCATGGATGTAATCTGATAAGCCGTCATAGGGTCAAGAACTTGATCTCGCTCATCAATCAATGTGGGTTCACTTTGATTATTCCATGAATGCGTATTACAATTTTCACAAATACGATCATCATGACGATAAATTGTCTTTCCATAACGATCTTGAATTCTGTCTATCAGAGAAGGTTTAATAGAGCGTCCCCCATTGGCAATAACTGAATAAGCTGTAACCATTCGTAATACTGTTGTTTCGCCAGCCCCTAAAGCCATGGGAAGATAAGGCTGCAATTTATCCACCACGCCAAAGCGTTCTGCATATTCAGCGACAAGAGGCATTCCCATATCATTGGCAAGCCGTATTGTCATAAGATTACGAGAACGCTCAATACCATAACGCAACGTTGAAGGTCCCGCAAAGGTACTACCATAATTTTTTGGTTGCCAAACTTCACCATTATATTGACGAACTTCAATGGGACCATCTAAAACAACGGATGCTGGTGTATACCCGTTATCAAGAGCTGCAGCATAAACAAAAGGCTTAAAAGCAGACCCAGGTTGGCGATAAGCTTGGGTTGCACGATTGAATTCAGATGCGGCAAACGAAAATCCTCCCACCATCGCAAGAACGCGCCCTGTATGAGGTTCCATAGCAACAATTGCACCTTCAACCTTTGGAATTTGTTGTAAACGATAAGTGTTGTTTGTATTAGATAGTTTTTCAACAAAAATGACATCCCCAACTTGCAGAACATGAGATAAGCTCTGAACAGTTTTTCGATAACCATTTTCTTTTACAACATGGAGTGCCCATTTTGAATCAGCTTCAGATAAAACAGCAATTTCCTGTTTTTTTGATAATATACCTGAAGCTTCGCGCTGTGGCTGTAAACCAATCTCTACTTTATTGGGATTAGTAGAAAGAACAACAGCTAAACGCCATTCAGGAACATCACTTAGCCCTGTGATATTTGCAAGTTCTATCCCCCAATCACCTGTCTCATCAATATGCGCATAAGCTCCACGCCATCCTTGCGAATGATCAAATCTAATTAATCCATCGTGCAAAGCACGCCGCGCAATAAGTTGTAAATGCGGATCAAGTGTTGTACGAATGGAAAGCCCACCTTCATAAAGTGTTTTAGCCCCATAGCGATGTATTAAACGACGTCGCACTTCTTCAGTAAAATAATCAGCCGCAAAAACATAACTATCACTCCCACGTATTGTCGCTCCTAAAGGTTTAGCTTTCGCTTTTTCACCTTGATTACGCGTTACATATCCATTTGCAATCATTCGGTCTATAACCCAATTACGCCGATCAATAGCACGTTGTGTATTCTTAAATGGATCATAATTTGCTGGTCCTTTTGGAAGAGCAGCCAAATAAGCACATTGTTCTAGCGTCAGATCATTGACGGATTTATTGAAATAGGTCAAAGAAGCAGCTGCTATACCATAAGTGCCACGACCCAGATAAATTTCATTGAGATAAAGTTCGAGAATATGATCTTTTGAATAAGTTTTTTCAATACGCATTGCTAAAATAGCTTCCTTAAATTTACGCTCTAACGTTGTTTCTGAACTTAAAAGGAAGTTTTTAGCGACTTGTTGTGTTATAGTTGATGCACCCTCTGGACGTTTTCCAGAACCAATATTACGAATATTATTGATCAAAGCTCGAGAAAGTCCTTCAGGATCTAAACCAAAATGATGATAAAAGTTTTTGTCTTCAGCCGAAATAAAAGCATTTATAACAAGCTTTGGTATTGATTGAATCGGCAAATAGAGGCGATGTTTTGTTGCAAACTCTGCCATAAGACGGCCATCAGAAGCATGGACGCGGGTCATTACCGGCGGCTCATAAAGTGAAAGAACTTCATAATCAGGGAGTGCATTTGCTTGACCACTGCTTATAACACCCCACGTTATTGCTCCGCAAAGTCCAATAGCAACAAAAAAACGAAGAAGATATCTTAAAAAAATCATCATAAAAATGGCTATCGCTTTCTTAAGAATTAATCAAAGAAAAAATAGGTTACTTCAAACACCCCAAGTGGATATCACCACAAGATTGAGATCAAGAGAATTTGTTTTCTATCTTTTATTTATATTAAGGTACACTAAAACCCCATATTGATACTCTATTTTCTTACAAATTTAAAGAGGCCGTATCATTTTCTGCCTATAATCAGCAAATTGACGAATAGAATGAGCAATAGAGGCTGCCATTTGTTTTCTCCAACGAGGATCATTTAATAACTTTTCGTCCTCTTTATTGGATAAATAACCTATCTCTATCAAGACGGAGGGTATATCTGAAGCTCTTAAAACTTGAAAATTAGCATACCGATGTGGGTTATTAATCAAGTTAATATGATTCTTTAATAAACTTGAAATAACACTATTTGCAAAATTAACCGAAAATGTATGTGTTTCACGTCGTGTAAGATCCATCAAAATATCTGTAACTTCGAGCGTTTCATCTGCAGGCAAACCATCGAGCAAATCAACTTTATTTTCATTTTCAGCTAAAGATTTTGCAATGGCATCAGAGGCTTTTTCTGATATGGTATACACTGTAGCACCGCGAAGAGAATGTAGATCAATCGTATCCGCGTGAATAGATATAAAAAGATCAGCATCAAACTCTTGCGCTTTTTTAACTCTTTCACTCAGTCTTAAAAAAATATTGGAATCTCGCGTTAAAGCAACAATAATATGAGAATCCTTTTGTAATTCGTCTCGCAAAGCACGCGCAAAGTCTAAAGTCACATCTTTTTCTAAGATTCCAGTAACACCCCGTGCACCACCATCAATACCACCATGACCAGGATCAAGAACAACACGGAAACTATATGCTGGAATTAACTGTGTTTTTGTATCAAAAATGGTCCTTTGCTGGTTCTTTAATATCTCATCAAATTTTTCTTGTGTACTTTTACGAATATCAATCAGCAACTGCCATAAACCATTATTTAATTTTTTTACGACACTTTTTTCAACCACAAAAGCCGTTTTACTTGTCAAAATAATGCGTGAAGTCTGTATGTCAGAAAAAGCATACCGCACATCTGAAAGCATAACGGATAATGTATTTTGATTTTTTAAAGGCGTATTTTGTACTGAAAAGTCATTCGTAGGTAAATTGATAATCAAACGTGCAGGCCTGTCTAAAATCTGTAAACGAACATTTGGCTTTGAATTGAAAACCGCAATAATACGCGTATAAACACTATCACCAATGGTTCGAAAATTAATAAGTCTCAGAGGATCTGCAGCTTGAACACTGGTTTGTAATAGCAAAAAACATAATAAAAAGTACGTGACGAGCACAATAACATCCTCATACGCTGTTTTCAGCTTTTTGGTAAAAAAAACTCTTATCATAAGCAAAGTACTCTACATTACATTTGTAATAATTTATCTTGGTTATATAAAAACGATACAGCAATTTATTCTCTATCTTTCAATAAAAGCTAAATAAACACCCCAAAACGAAATTAAGGTCATAAATATCTTATCATTATACATGATGTACATTGTTACTTGCCAAACGCATGATATCAACATAAAAGAATATTTATGCTTCCGAGCTGATAATAGTCATCTAAATTATCTGTAACTCATATTAAGTTGTTTTTAGAGGTTTTTTGCCTATTATGCGTTGAGACTTTTTTATGGATGAAAAATTTCTATGTTATAACATTAGGATTGCATTACTTAAGATTCGTTGGTTCGGATATCCGAACTGTTTTAAAGATTATTTTACCGGAGACTTTTAAAAAGTATGAGTCATAAAAAACAGATGGAGATAATGATGAGAAATGGTGTAAATGCAGTCATGCCTCTGCACGTGGTGTTCCATCCTGTTTTTCTGGTACCTCCCTTTTATGGCAGACAGCCTTTTATGTTTACGAATAGTTATAGCGTTCGTTTGAATAAAATTGTGTATGTCGCCTTCAGGATATTAACTTATGTCAAACAAAATGCTTATAGATGCCTCCCATCCGGAGGAAACACGTGTTGTTGTTGTTCACGGCAACAAAATTGAAGAACTTGATTTTGAATCAGAACATAGAAAACAGCTCAAGGGGAATATTTATCTCGCACGTATTACGCGTGTAGAACCCTCTCTCCAAGCAGCTTTTGTTGAATATGGTGGAAACCGACATGGTTTTTTAACATTTTCTGAAATTCATCCTGATTATTATCAAATTCCTATTGCTGATCGCCTTGCTCTTCTTGAAGAAGAGGAAAAAGCAGCTGTAGGAGAAAATTCTGTAGATGCCTTTACGGAAGAAGCAACTAACAATAAAAAACGCTCCAGAAGAACAAAAAAAAATGGAAAAAACAATGTCATAGCAGCCGATATTGAAAATGATATCACATCTGAAGTGACAATAATTGATAATACAGAAGAAGCATTAAATGCCGATATCTCTTATGATGAGATCGAAATGGTCGGTGCTGAGGACATCCGTGAAGAGCTCCCAATTTATCAAAGAAAACAAGGGCGCCAGTATAAAATTCAAGAAGTCATTAAACGACGTCAAATTTTGTTGGTACAAGTCATCAAAGAAGAGCGTGGCAATAAAGGTGCTGCTCTTACAACATATCTATCTCTAGCAGGTCGTTATTCTGTTCTAATGCCCAACACAGCACGTGGTGGTGGTATTTCACGAAAAATTACGAACTTACAAGACCGTAAGCGTCTTAAAGAAATCGTAAAAGAATTAGCAGTTCCAAAAGGTATGGGCGTTATCTTACGAACCGCTGGTGCCAATAGAACAAAAGCTGAAATTAAACGTGATTATGAATATCTTATGCGGTTATGGGATACTATTCGCACTTTGACACTCGAGTCAACGGCGCCATGCCTTGTCCATGAAGAAAGCAATCTCATCAAGCGTTCTATACGAGATCTTTACAATAAGAACATTAGTGAAATTCTTGTCTCTGGAGACCAGGGATATCGTGAAGCGAAAGACTTTATGCGTATGCTCATGCCGAGTCATGCAAAAGTTGTGCAACCTTACCGTGATCCTACACCTATTTTTGCAAGAAATAATATTGAAATTCAACTTGATAAAATGTTGCAACCACAGGTTTCTTTAAAATCTGGTGGTTATCTTGTTATTAATCAAACAGAAGCACTTGTTGCTATTGACGTAAATTCTGGCCGCTCTACGAAAGAATTCTCTGTCGAAAAGACAGCCTTACAAACTAACCTTGAAGCTGCTGAAGAAGTAGCGCGTCAATTACGCTTGCGTGACCTTGCTGGTTTAATTGTGATTGATTTTATTGATATGCTTGAAGAACGCAATGTGAAGCTGGTCGAAAAAAAATTAAAAGATTGTTTAAAAAATGATCGTGCTCGTATTCAAGTAGGTCATATTTCACACTTCGGCCTTTTAGAAATGAGTCGTCAACGTATTCGCATATCGGTTTTAGAAAGTACAACACAGCCCTGCCCACATTGCGCAGGAACAGGAAATATACGTTCTGAATCATCAATTGCGTTACATGTCATGCGCTCAATTGAAGAATATCTTCTTCATAATTCGCAATATAATATTATCGTGCGCACACCCGTAGCAACAGCGCTTTATGTATTAAATCATAAACGCAACATTCTTGTTAATTTAGAAGCTCGCTTTAAGCTTAATATTAGTATTGAAGCAGATGATAGTATTGGGACGCAACATCTTGTTATTTCTAAAGGCTCAATAGCAGAGAGCATTTCTCGATCTTCATTGGAAGATGCCAATAAGAAAGAAATTGAAGATTCTGTTTTCATAAAAAGTGAATCTATTGAAAATCCTTCTCTCATTGAAACGAACCAAAAGCGTCGGCGCAAAAATCGTCCTGGTGAAATTACTGATCATTCTCTTTCCAATGTTCATAAAAAAGAAGATATCTTGAATGATGATTCTTATCGTCGAGGACGCCGTCGAGGACGTCGTGGTGGTCGACGCAATCAAGATAATAGTAGTTTTCATCAGATTCGCCTTCCTTACGCAGAACCAGTGGGAGATTTTGCTAAGCAGGCTTTAGCAGAAATTAAAGCAGTGCATCGCAAACGTCGTGTTTTACTTGCTAAATCCTTTGAACTTGAAGAAATAAAAAATAATACACAAGCTCTAGATATACAAAAACAGGGTGAATCTGAAAAAATTGATACAAGTATTAAACCTAAAAAACGTAAAACGCGTTCTTCAAAAGTATTAGAAAATCAACTTTCTTTAGAGAATGATCAAAATGTCGCAGAACAAAAATCTCTTGAAGAAAAACCTAAAACCAGTTCGGTACGTAAAGCTAAAACAAAAAAAGCAGACAAGTCTATTCATGAGGTAGAAGATAAAATTCTTGAAAATAGTAAAAAATCAACACGTGGAACACGTAAAAAAAAATCCTCTAAAGAGACAACACAGATACAAAAAATATTAGAGAAAGAAACTATAGTCAAGATGCAGGAAGTCGTTGAAACCTCTCCCACCCAAGTTGAAGAAACAATTAATCAACCCGTTGTTATTTCATCAACGCCTAATGATTCTTCCAAAACTGAACGTATTGGTTGGTGGAAACGCAGAATTCTTTCGAAAAATTAAGGATTAAAAAAACGCCACAGAAAACTGTGGCGTTTTAAATAAACAATTATAGAAGACGTTTCAACCAATTCTACGGTGTGGGTTTATTACTTTTGTTTTGCTTTTTCTTGCTCAGCCCGCATGCGCTCTTCAATTTCTTTTTGCTTTGATTGAATGGCTTGCTGCAGCTTTATTTGTTCTTGTTGGAAATCTTTTTCCTCCATACCAGGACCGGTATAGGCTGCTGTAAACCCATTAAGAGAAAATTCAATAGGATTAGCTGAACCACGGAAATTAACTGTGGTTACAACCATTTTTGTACCACTTTTCATAGCTGCTATAAGCTTATCATCTAAGACATCATTGGCAATACAACTTGGTCCATTACAAATAATATAAGGAATTTTTTTAGAGAAGTTGTCACCAATTTTAATGTGAACACCTTCTGGCAAAAAACGACCTGTAGGTACTTGAATACCTATACGTTTTTCATTTTGCTTCCCTTTTATTTCAACAAGATTAAAAGCCGTTAAAGGTTGTCCCGTATTCGATAATACAGTATTCATTGTATTACAAATATCAACATCATGCTGCTTACTGCAAACTTTGTACCAGCCTTGTGACAAAGTTTGCGCATTTGCAGAAATACCAGCTATAAGAAAAAGGGCAGCGGCTCCAACTAATACTGAAACAGCAGAATAAACATTTTTATGCGACATGATTAAGTTAATCCTTTCAACGCGCTCTTAAGTAACTTCAAAAAAATATTAAATATAATTCCAACTTAAATTTATTAAATTATAATGAAATAACACTTAAATTTTACTAGTTTTACTTCAATATATAAAAAAAAGTCAAATTTAGAGAAAAAATACGACGAGCCATTCTAATTTTTATACACCCATATAATTCCCCTCTTCATCACATTGGCATTTAATGCAATCTATCCATAAAACACCTCTGTGCATTTGAACTAAGATTACACAAACGAATCAATATTGCAATATTAATTAAAATAAACTCCCATACTACTCTAAAAGTCTTACTAATTAAACTTTTTACATTTATTACTCTTCATATTAAACTTATAGAACCTTAGAAGTAGATGTTGCAATGCATGAATCTCTAAAATATCAGATAAATTTTACTGTTTTCCTTATGTGCCTCGTGTGATACACAAAAAATCATTTACGGTATTATCGAAACATTTGATGAATTAAAACCAATGATTGTCTAAAATTTCTGTATAATTGTAAGAGATTTTTTTGCTAATGGACAATTTTTTGCCCTTGTTTACAAAACAATGGTGATACACTTTTGTAATAAAATTTTTATATTCTATATTTTTTAACTAAAAATTTTAGTTAAAAAATACCCTACTAGAAAAGTGCTGTTTTCTTAATTAAACAACACATTTTCTTAGAGAGAAAATTTATAACTGTTGAAAATATTTTATTTATAATAAACTTCCTTAAAATATAACAACATATTAATTTATAATAATAAATTATCTTTTTTCTATATTGTATGAAAGATTCTGATAAGGAATAAAAACACCCCCTACGAATCATCTCACGTGCCTAAAGCCATAATAACTTTATGCTCATATACCAAACATTATATATTGCACTTCTGTACAAATATCATCTCTCAGATTTATATGTGAATAAAAAATATAGCTTTTATCAATTTATTTTAAGTTATTTCTCAAATAAAAGAATCTACTAAAATGATAAATTATTTTCATCTTTCATAACATCAAAGATACAAATTGTTAATAATTTAAATTTTTAATGTAAAAATGAATTTAACATGTCATTCTGTACTACTGTATAAATTAACCTAGATATATAAAGTATATCTCTTATTGTACTTTATGATACGAAATGTATCGTCATTGAAATAATTAATCAGCTAAAAATAAAAATCTACAAGCACAAAAAATGTGTTTTTATCACTTAAATATAAAATTATCTTTTAATATAAAAAATATAAATAAATTTATTTTATGTATCAGTTATTTCCTCATCTTAATTATTCTGTATTTAATTGAGTAAATTTTTAATGATATATCATTATAGAATAATTTTTTATAAAGTTAGTAAATTATACTTTTATAGGAAATTAATTATTTTACTATTTTTAACATATTTTTACAAAAATAAAACAATACTTTTTAATTTAACTATTTTTCAATATAAGAACGCATACGATTTATAATATTCTTTCTCTTGTCTAGAAGAATTATATTATATAATTCTTTCAAGTTTCTACACAATATAGATAAATCTTTTATAATCCGACTACCCTCTGTAATATTATCTTTTACATCATCAAATGTTTGTTTTTCATAGCTATTAAGAGCCTTCTGTTAGCAATTCTTTTATATTGCTGTAAACTGGGGCTTATCGAATTAACTGCGTCTTTTGCCCAACCAAAATCTTTATCTTTCCAATCAAAATCTTTGCACAAAATAGCACCTATATCACTCTGCAATATATCCGATAAGGTTTTGTAACTAATAATAAATATGAGGATAATTTTTCATTATCTTATCATCTCCCCAACACCTTCATTCATTTTCCATTTATTAAATAATTCAGCTTTTCTTTATATTCTCCTACTTCGTACTCTCTCGCTATATGTACCCTAGATATAAATTTTATTTTTTTTAATAGATCCTATAATTTCGAACCAAGATTATAATATTCATTCTTCAGATTTTTCAGTTCTTTAAAAAATTTATCTCGTTCCTGCAAACGCTTATAGTATTCTTCTTTAGAAATATTTTTTCCCAAATATCTAAATGAGAAATACTTTCTTCAATAAATTGTATGCTATCTTTAATATTCTTTCTTTTGTTTTTATAATGTTTGTATTGTTACTCAGAAGATAACTCAGCGTAAGCGGTTTTTATGCCATATTATTACAGGGAGTGAAAAACGCCTACGTTAGCAATTTTTGTAATGAAGAAAACATATTATCTTGTCCTAAATTTTTTCTTTTTAGAGAACACACCTATATGCACGTTCTATTTATTGCGGTTACACCGTCTAAACTATTTTTTCATTATATCAATATGTATTATAATGAAGAACGAAAAATTAATATGTAAGGAGTTCTTTTATTATAAACTTAAATTTTATTCTTATAAAAAATAAATAAATATTTGTTTTTATAGAATAATTTTATAAAAATGAGTAACATTTCTGAAACAATAAAAAATTTTAAACAGAATGTTGTGCTGCCATTTCAACAAGCTGTGTCATAATATTCGCTGCTCCAACAAGCCTTTCATCCGCTGTGGACCAATCACGAATAAGAGCGATACTTTGATCTGGTCGAATTTTTGCCATCGAACCTTGTTTTCCAACCCACTGAACAAGAGCAACACTATTTGCAAAATAATTATTGCGAAACTGTATAACAATCCCCTTTGGTCCAGTATCTAATTTTTCTACATGCGCTTTTCGACACAATGTTTTGATATAAAAGACTTTAAGAAGGTGTTTAACTTCAAGCGGTAAAGGACCAAAGCGATCAATTAACTCTGCTGCAAATTCATCAATTTGTTTTAAATCATCAAGTTCTGTTAAACGACGATAAAGCCCCATACGTAATGGCAAATCAGGCACAAAACTTTCTGGTATCATCACTGTTGTACCAAGTGAAATTTGAGGAGACCATTGCCTATCTTCATTTAGCTCTCCATCTTTTAATTCAGCAACAGCTTCTTCAAGCATTTTTTGATAGAGTTCAAATCCAACTTCTTTGATATGCCCCGATTGCTCTTCACCTAAAAAATTGCCTGAACCGCGGATATCCATGTCATGGCTTGCCAATTGAAAACCGGCCCCCAAGGTGTCAAGAGATTGTAAAACTTTAAGACGGCGATCAGCAGCAGCTGTTAAAACTTTACCAGCAGGAAATGTAAAAAGAGCATAAGCACGTTGTTTTGAGCGCCCTACCCTCCCTCGTAACTGATAAAGGGCAGAAAGACCAAACATCTCAGCACGATGCACAATTAATGTATTAGCTGTTGGAATATCAAGACCTGATTCAATAATGGTTGTCGATAGCAAAACATCATATTGCCCATCATAAAATGCATTCATGATATCATCAAGTTGTCCAGCCGGCATTTGTCCATGAGCCACAACGAATTTCAGTTCTGGTACATGTGTTTTGAGATATTCTTCTACAAAAGCTAGATCAGAAATACGAGGACAAACATAGAAACTTTGTCCGCCACGATAATATTCTCGAAGCAGGGTCTCTCGTATAACAAGTGCATCAAATGGTGAAATAAAAGTACGAACCGCCATTCTATCAATGGGGGGTGTTGTTATCAATGAAAGTTCACGTACTCCCGATAAGGCTAATCCTAAAGTGCGTGGTATGGGAGTTGCTGAAAGTGTGAGAACATGAATATCACTTTTAAGCTCTTTTAAACGCTCTTTGTGTTTGACACCAAAATGCTGCTCCTCATCAATGATAAGAAGTCCTAACCGTAAAAAATTAACTGCACCACTTAATAATGCATGGGTTCCAATGACAATATCGATTGTACCATCTGAAAGACCTTTTTTTACTTGTGCAAGTTCTTTCGCTTTTACAAGCCTTGAAGCATGTCCAATCTTAACCGGTAATCCTTGAAAACGCGAAATAAATGTCTTGTAATGTTGACGTGAAAGCAAAGTTGTCGGTACAACAACAGCAACCTGATATCCATTTAAAGCTGCAACAAAAGCACTTCGAATGGCTACTTCAGTTTTTCCAAAACCAACATCACCGCATATCAAGCGATCCATCGGCTTGCCTGAGGCTAAATCGTCTAAAACAGCATCAATTGCATTCATTTGATCTTCCGTTTCTTCATAGGGAAAGCAAGCAACAAATTCATCAAATGTCCCAACTGGTGGAAGTAAAGTAGGCGCAGCGCGAGTCATACGCTCTGCAGCTATACGGATTAATTGCCCTGCCATTTCCAATAAATGTTTTTTAAGCCGAGCTTTACGTGCTTGCCAAGCAACACCCCCTAATTTATCTAAAGTTATCTCTGTTCCTTCTGAGCCATAACGTGAGAGAAGCTCAATATTTTCAACAGGTAAAAAGAGTAAATCACCTCCAGCATATCTAATTTCAAGGCAATCTCGTAAAATTCCAGTGGTTCTGATGGTTTTAAGCCCAACAAATTGGCCAATACCGTGGTCAATATGCACAATAATATCACCAGAATTTAAAGCAGAAATTTCAGAAATAAAATTTGTATTATTCTTACGCCGCTTTGGCGATCTTATAAAACGATCGCCAAAGATATCTTGCTCTGCTATAATAGCCAAATCTTCAGCCTCAAAACCATGTTCTATCATGATAACAGCTGCTAATACGCGATCTCGTGGTGTTGCTTTGACAGTTTGTAAGGATTTTGCAACATCTATTTTTTTCAATCCATGCTCGTCGAGAACTTGTAGCAAACGATTGAGAGATCCTTCACTCCAACACGCTAAAAGCACTTTTTTACCAGCAGTACGTAAAGATGCGATATGATCAATAACACTTGAAAAAACATTTTTTTCCTGCGCATTACGCTCTTTTACAAAATCATATCCCTGTTTAACATTAGTGTGAATAACAGTTTGTTCCAAACTTTGTGGTATATTAAAAGGCGAAAAATCAATACGCTGTGAAGATTGTTGCACACCTTCCAAAACACGCTCTGGCGTTAAATAAAAAAGACTAGGATCTATTGGATGATAAGAAGTAGAATTTTTTTCATCATTTTCGCGCTCTTTGCGCGCGTTATAATAGTCTTCAATAAGACGATAGCGCTCAATGAAGACTTCTTCTATACGATGCTCAAAAACTATCGGTAAGTTGCCACAATGGTCAAAAAAACTATCAAGGTTTTCATAAAAAAATGGAAGCCAATGTTCCATACCGGCAAAACGCCGACCTTGAGAAATTGCTTCATAAAGCATGTTATTTTTTTGTGATACACCAAATGTACGAGTATAATTACTTTTAAAACGGCTGATGCGTTCTGGTGTAAGAACAACCTCACTCATTGCCTGTAATAAAAGTTCAGTTTTTTGGCCTGTTGTCCTTTGACTTTCTGGATCAAATACGCGGATACTTTCTAGGGTATCTCCAAAAAAATCAAGACGTAAAGGTTCAACATCTATCGGAGAAAAGATATCAAGTATTCCTCCTCTTACAGCAAACTCACCAACATCACGGACAACCGTAACGCGTTCAAAACCATTGGTTTCTAGAAATTGAATAAGATTTCCCATGTTATTGCGCTGGCCAACACGTGCGTGAATAAGCTGAGCTTCTATCATTTCACGAGGAGGTAACTTTTGCATAATCGCATTTGCTGTTGTTAATATAATTGCAGGATGTGGATCTTTACGTAAATTTGCTATGTGTACCAATGCTGATAGTCGACGTGCCATAACAGCAATTCCTGGTGACACACGATCATAAGGCAAACAATCCCATGCAGGAAATTGAAGTACGGATAAATTGGGCTCAATAAAATTTAAAACTTGTTGTAAATGCACAATTTTTGTTCCGTCACGGACAACATAGATGAGCGGTTTACCTTGTGCAATTTCTGAACTTAATTTAGCAAGCGCAAAAGCTTCAAATCCATCAGTAACTCCATCAAAAATCATACGAACAGAATTATTTTGGGGAATAACAATTTTTTTAAATATAGGCATCGGAACTAATAACTTAAGCAGGTACGATAATTGGCAATATCACGAAAAAGTGGACTATCAACTTCAGAGGGTGGCGAAATTTCTCCAGTAATCCATGTGAGTAAATCACGATCATCAAAAGACATAATATACTCAAGTTCAGAGAGCGTTTTATCATTCATTTCAGTAATATGAGCATCGACATAATGTCCAAAAATGAGATCCATTTCACGAATACCACGATGCCATGCACGAAAAATCAATCGACGACGACGCACATCTAATTGATTTTTGTCAACGACAAAAACTGTCATAAAAAATCTCCTTGAATAAAGTAATATAAACTATTCAATTAGTCATATAAAATTTGTACCTTTCTTTTAAGGAAGTTCTACAATCTTTTGTTCTTTAAGTGTAATTCGACGATGCATTTGCTTAGCCAAAGCGTAATTATGTGTTGCAATAAGAGCAGAGAGACCAGACTGACGAACAAGGATAGATAAAGCTTGAAAGACATAAGCTGAAGTTACTGGATCAAGATTTCCTGTAGGTTCATCAGCCAAAAGAACCGAAGGGC
The DNA here is from genome assembly GCF_042193875.1 of Bartonella sp. OC68QHHN. Taxonomy (NCBI): domain Bacteria; kingdom Pseudomonadati; phylum Pseudomonadota; class Alphaproteobacteria; order Hyphomicrobiales; family Bartonellaceae; genus Bartonella; species Bartonella sp. OC68QHHN. The sequence goes on from NZ_JBHIME010000019.1 coordinate 166,583, forward strand.
CATTTGCTACTGCACGTGCAATAGCAACACGTTGTTGTTCTCCTCCTGATAACTCTGAGGGACGATGGTTCGCACGATGAGAAACACGCAGATACGTCAATAATTTGCGTGCACGATCTTCTGCTATGGATTTTTTTAATCCTGCTATCATTTGCGGTATCATGACATTTTCTAATGCCGTAAACTCTGGAAGTAAATGATGAAATTGATAAACAAAACCAATATCATTTCGTCTTATAGCTGTGCGCTCACTATCAGAGCGCTTTGCACAAGAAACACCCCGTAACATCACATCACCAGCTGTTGGTTTTTCTAATAACCCAGCAATATGAAGAAGTGTTGATTTTCCAGCACCAGATGGTGCAACAAGTGCGACAAGTTCTCCACGATTAAGAATAAAATTCGCTTTATCTAAAACAATAAGCGGCTTATGACTCTCGAAAAAGCGTCTTTCAATCTCTACAAGCTCTAAAATAGCTGTCATTATTCATACCTCAAAGCTTGTACGGGATCTAGCTTAGCAGCACGCCATGCCGGAATGAGAGCAGCAAGAAACGATAAGAATAAAGCCATCATAGCAACCAAGATGGTCTGCTTCCACTCAATTTGTGCAGGCAATTTTGTTAAAAAATAAAGTTGAGGATTAAAAACGTCGACATTAAATAACCAAGATATAAAGTCTTGGATATGATTAATATTCGTGGTCGCAATAACACCTAAAACTAAACCTAATATAGTTCCAATAAAACCAATCATCATTCCTGTAATGATAAATATACGTAAAATTGCACTCTGTTGAGCCCCCATCGTGCGTAAAATTGCAATATCATGACTTTTGTCTTTTACAAGCATAATCAGCCCTGAAATAATATTTAAAGCAGCAACAAGAACTATCAGAGAAAGAATGAAAAACATAACATTTCGTTCAATCTGTAAAGCTGAAAAAAAAGCCTGATTGCGTGTACGCCAATCAATTAAATAGACCTGTTGATCAACTGCTTTTTCTACAACAGGTTTTATTTGATCAACAGCATCAGGATCATTTAGAAATAATTCCAAAGACTGAACCTTATCTCCCAAATTAAAAAACATTTGTGCTTCATGGAGAGGCATAAAGATAAATATTGAATCATATTCAGACATACCAACTTCAAAAATAGCAACGACTTTATAGGCTTTCACACGTGGGGTCACGCCAAAAGGAGTCTCATCACCATCTGGAGTAATAATACGAAGATCTCTTCCAACTGTAAGTCCTAATTTTTCTGCTAAGCCACTTCCAATTGCAACACCTTCTTCTTGATCAAATTGAGAAATCGATCCTAATTTAATATTTTGAGAGACTGTTTTAAGCTTTTCTAGATCTTGTTTGCGCATACCACGAACTAACGCGCCAGAGCCACCTTGAGCTTCACCTTGAACAAGCGCTTGCCCCTCAATAACAGGCAAAGCAAACTTCACACCATTTGTAGTTTCTAAAGAAGAAATAAGAGTCTTATAATCAGAAAAACCAGAATCAACTGTTTGAATAATAAGGTGCCCATTCATACCAAGAATACGATTGAGAAGTTCTGTACGAAAGCCATTCATCACCGCCATAACAACAACCAAGGCGAATACTCCTAACATAATCCCAATAAGAGAAATAATTGAAATAACAGACGCAACGACATGTTTTTTATTGGGAATCATATAACGAAAAGCGATCATCCACTCGTAAGATGAAAACCTGTTGTTTTTCAGCCTCTTCATAACATTTCCTATTAAATTATAGAAAGTTGGCTGAGTACATCTTCAACCTTTAGAGATTTTTTTACACCTGTTTTTCGATCTTTAATTTCAACTTCATTTTGTGCAATGCTGTTAGGACCAACAATGATTTGCGTTGGCAAACCAATCAAATCCATTGTTGCAAATTTTGATCCAGGACGTTCATTTCTATCGTCTAATAACGGATCAAAACCAGCCTCCTTTAATCCTTGATAGAGAAACTCACATGCCTGTGTGCATTTTTCATCATCCGATTTCATATTGATAATTCCAAAATCAAACGGTGCCATCGACTTTGGCCAAATAATACCATTTTCATCATGAGAAGCCTCAATAGCAGCCGCAACAAGACGCGAAGGTCCAATACCATAAGATCCCATAGAGACCACATGCTCTTTTCCATCTTGTCCCATAACTTTTGCTTCCATTGGAGCAGAATATTTCGTGCCAAAGTGGAAAATATGCCCTACTTCAATACCACGCGCTGAAAGACGATCATGATCAGAAACTTTAGCCCACCCCTCTTCATTATGCATTTCTTCCGTCGCTGCATAAAAAGATGTCCATTGTTTAACAATATCATCTAAAACAGCTTTATCACTAAAATCGATTGAACTATCAGGAACTGTAAGTTCAAGAAATTGTTTATCACAGAAGATAGCACTCTCTCCCGTTTCAGCTAAAATGATAAATTCATGACTAAGTTTCCCCCCTATTGGACCTGTATCTGCACGCATAGGAATTGCTTTTAAGCCAAGGCGAGAAAAAGTGCGTAAATAAGCAACAAACATACGATTATAAGATGTTTTAGAGCCTTCATAATCAAGATCAAAAGAATAAGCATCTTTCATTAAAAATTCTCGTGCCCGCATCACACCAAAACGTGGACGAATTTCATCACGAAATTTCCATTGAATATGATACAAATTAAGAGGAAGATCCTTATAAGAACGAACATATGAGCGAAAAATATCTGTTACCATCTCTTCATTGGTTGGACCATAAAGTAAATCACGCTTTTGACGATCTTTAATGCGAAGCATTTCCAAACCATAATCATCATAACGACCGCTTTCACGCCAAAGATCAGCGGATTGAATTGTAGGCATCAATATTTCTATTGCACCCGCACGTTCTTGCTCCTCACGAATAATTCTACAAACTTTATCAAGCACTTTTTTTCCCAAAGGAAGCCAAGAATAAATCCCTGATGTTTGTTGTCGAATCATTCCAGCGCGTAACATGAAGCGATGAGAAACAATTTCTGCTTCTTTAGGATTCTCTTTTAAAAGTGGAAGTAAATATTGAGAAAGACGCATTGAAATAATTAACTCCTAATCAGACCTATCATATCGGAACAATTTATCACCCCCTCTATTCATCTATAGCCGCATTCTGAATACTTGCAAATATAACGATCTTATTATTTAAAAATTTATTGTGCTTCATTCTCTATTTTTTTATTTAGCAATAAAATAAAAATGCTCTTCTTAAATAACGTAATATAGAAGTTCTTTATTTTGACCGATGTAAAAAAACTGTACAGATAGGTTTTTTTTGCCAAATTTCATGAACAGCCGCCCTCACTGCACGTCGTGTTGCCTCTCGAATAAGTTCATTATTTTTCTGTTTTATGCGTGGGATATTGTAAACTGTATTTTCTACAATATCTAAAAGAATATCTTTTAAACTTTCTCCTTTCCCATTATTTTCAGGTAACCCGAATGTTGTTAGACCTATATCTCCTAATAATTCATGCTTACTATTTATATGGAGAGAAATAGTAACATGACCAGCATAACTTAGTTTTCGGCGTTCACGAATCCCTAATTCATCAGCATCTCCAATTAAGCAACCATCCTTATAGATACGGCCAACAGGAACTTGATCAACAACTTCTACAGGCTCTGGTGCAAAACGTAACATATGTCCATTTCTGATATCCGTAACAATTTTAATACCCGCTTGTCGTGCTAAAGTTGCCTGAGCCTTAAGATGTATTGCTTCCCCATGTACAGGAACAAGTATCTGTGGCTTTATCCAATCATACATCTGTAAAAGTTCTGAACGACGGGGATGACCTGAAACATGAACAAGTGCATCTTCATTTGTAATAATTTCAATACCCAAATCAATGAAACGATTTTGTACCTCAATAATCGCTTTTTCGTTTCCTGGAATACTTCGTGATGAATAAATAACAGTATCACCAGCGGAAAGTGCAATATTTCTCATTCCATCACGTGACAGTTTAGTCAAAGCAGCACATGGCTCACCTTGGCTCCCCGTGACAATTAAAACAAGATCTTTTCGCGAGATATAACCATAATCATCTTCCGTTATAAATGGTGCTAAACCATTCATATAACCAAGCTCTTGTGCAACCATAATACTTCGCTTAAGGGAGCGCCCAATGACGAGCACTTTACGTCCAGCAGCTTCAGCTGCAAGAGCAATAGAACGTATCCGACCAATATTAGAAGAAAAAGTTGCTATTGCAACGCGCCCTTCAGCTTTGGAAATAATCTCAGAAAGACTGGCTTGAACTTGCTGCTCTGATGGAGATATACCATCCCGACACGCATTTGTAGAATCACAAAGTAATGCTAAAACACCTTTTTTGCCTAACGCACGAAATCTTTTTTCATCCGTTACAGCCTCAAGTGAAGGAGTATGATCAATTTTCCAATCACCAGTATGAATCACAGTCCCCAAAGAGGTTGTAATTGCTAAAGATACAGATTCTGGTATTGAATGGTTAACAGCTATAGCCTCTACAGCAAAGGAACCTACCTGAAAACAATCACCAGCTTGAAAAATATTGAGTAAAATTTTTTGAGATTCAAAATCTAATTGTTTTTTAGTTTCCAATAATCCTGCTGTAAAAGGCGTACAGTAAATTGGAACTTGTAACTTTGGCCATAAATCAAGAACGGCCCCATAATGATCTTCGTGTGCATGTGTTAAAACAAGACCCCGTATATTATGTTTTTCACTTTCTAGAAAACGAATATCAGGCAAAACAAGATCGACTCCTGGTAATTCAGAACCAGCAAAACTAATTCCCATATCAACCAGCAGCCATTCACGAAGATTTTTGGGACCAAATCCGTAAGCAGCTAAATTCGTCCCTATTTCACCTACACCTCCCAGAGGTAAAAAAACAAATTCATTCTTATTGGCTGCAACCATAAACATCTCCCAAATCATTAAAGTATCTGATGGTAAAATAATTTTTTAATAACGACCTGCATTAACAGAAGCAGCCGAACCAAAATGAACATCTCCAGCTGTTATAATGGCTGTCTGACCATTTTTTTGCTTTATGATGCAGTTAAAATCACTATCAAGACCATCAAAAATACCCTCAATGACTTTTTCATCATTCACCACTTTGACATGTTTCCCAAGGTGAGCAGAATATAAAAGCCATTTTTTTCGGATTATTTCACATCCTTTTGGTTGTTTCCAAAGAAGGTAATTTTTAGAAAAACACTCCGTCAAAACCGTAAATAATTGTTCTGCTTCAACATGCAAACCGATATTCTTTAAGCTTGAAGTGGAATAGGGTGCATCTTCATAATTATATTTCACATTTATTCCAATACCAATAACCAATGCATATTGTTGTGATGACAATTTTAAAATCTCAAGCAAAACTCCAGAGCTTTTTGCTCCTCTGAGCAAAATATCGTTTGGCCATTTTAAACTCACAATATTGTTTATCTGCTTTTCATCTTTTATCAATTGTTTTATTGCCTCTGCCACACTTACTCCAGCAACAAAACCAAGTTGAGCTGCAGTTTGATGAACAATATCATCAATTAATAAAAGACTAGAATAAAGGTTTCCTTTTGGACTAGACCAAGTTCTCCCTCTTCTTGCTCTTCCCTGTGATTGTTCTTGTGCAACAATCCAAAGATTACCTTGATGACTAGTTTGCGCCTTTCGTTGCGCAATGAGATTTGTTGAATTAACACGATCGTACGCTTCAACAGTGTATCCTTGTTCTTGAGCAAAATCTGATAAAATATAAACCATATTCATTAAAACAATGCAGCTGCTGCTTTTTCTGCTAATTCAGCGAACCAAACTCCAAAAAGTGTATAAAATAAAATAAACAATGCAGAAAGACCGAGACAAAATTGAAGCTCATTCGATAAAGCAACAAAATGCGCTTTTTCGTTATCAAACCACATAATTTTAATGACTCGTAAATAGTAAAAAGCTCCAACGACAGACGCTATCATCCCAACGACTGCAAGTGGCGTCAGACCAGCATGGACAGCAGCAGAAAATGTATACCACTTCCCAAAAAAACCAGCCATAGGTGGTATACTAGCTAAAGAGAAAAGCTGTATCGTCATAACAATAGCCATAAACGGATTTGTCTTTGCTAACCCTGAAAGGTCATAAATATTTTCAACATTGCCATTTCTAGACCGCATTCCAAGAATAAAAGCAAACGAGCCAATCGTCATTCCAAGATAAATCGTCATATAAAGAATAACACTTTTTATTCCTAGCATATCTCCAGCAGATAAACCAACAAGTGCATAACCCATATGACTGATCGACGAATAAGCCATTAAGCGCTTAATATTATTTTGACCAATTGCTGCAAATGCACCAAGTATCATTGATGCAAGAGCTATGAAGACCAAAATTTGTTGCCATGCAGGCATCACGTTATCAATACGCCCTAGGGGAATAAAGGTCATCACAATAATACGGATGATTAAAGCCATTGCAGCAACTTTAGGGGCACCAGCAAAAAATGCTGTAATTGGTGTTGGCGCTCCTTCATAAACATCAGGTGTCCACATATGAAATGGAACAGCAGAAATTTTGAAAGCCAAACCAGCTAAAATAAAGACAATGCCAAAAATGATCCCCAATTGTAAATTTTTACCTTTTAAAGCAAGAGCAATTTCGTGAAAACCAATTTGACCGGTAAAACCATAAAGCAAAGAAATACCATAAAGCAGCAACCCTGAAGATAATGCTCCTAAAACAAAGTATTTTATACCGGCTTCAGAAGATTTTACATTATTACGATTAATCGCTGCTAAAACATATAAAGCTAAAGATTGCAGTTCTAACCCCATATAAAGCGACAGCATATTACCCGCTGAAATCATAAACATCATTCCAAGGGTTGCTAAAAGAACAAGTACTGGAAATTCAAATATATTAAACTTTTGTGTATTGGCAAAACCAACAGACATAATAAGAGAAAAGAGTGCACCAATAAGCATTAAAATTTTCATATAACGACTAAAGGAATCGATAATGAGCGCATTGGTTTGAAATGAACCATTTTTCGGAAAAATTATAAGAATAATAATGGTTGCCACAAGAAGTGCCATGGCTAAACCTGTCACTGTTAAAGAAGCACGTGTATTAGAATAAACACCAATCATAAGCAGCACAACAGCCCCTAATGCAATTAAAAGCTCCGGAAGAATTAAGACTAATTGCGCGATTATTTCAGTTTGCATGTGCATTGTTCCCTTATCTAGTGCAGTTTATTGATGAGGGTTTCTACGGAAAACGCCGTTGCTTTAAGAATAGGCATTGGATAGATACCAAAGAATATTGTAAGAATAACCATTGGATAAAGGATAAATTTTTCTCTTAAAGAAAGATCTATTAATACTTTTAAATTCTCTTTATCCAAGGAACCAAAAACCACACGCCGATAAAGATAAAGGGCATAGGCTGCCGATAAGATAACACCTGTTGTTGCTAAAACAACAACCAATTTATTTACTTGAAAAACACCTATTAAGGTTAAAAATTCACCCAAAAATCCTGAGCTTCCAGGCAAACCAACATTTGCCATAGTGAAAATTAAGAAAACAACAGCATATTTAGGCATATTATTCACTAAACCACCAAACGCTGAAATTTCACGTGTATGCAAGCGATCATAGATAACCCCGACACAAAGAAACAACGCTGCTGAAATAATTCCATGGGATAGCATCTGATAAATAGCCCCTTGTATCCCTTGTTCATTCGCAGCAAAAATGCCCATTGTTACATACCCCATATGCGCTATTGAAGAATAAGCAATAAGTTTTTTGATATCATTTTGAACAAGTGCGACCAACGATGTATAAATAATAGCGATAAGCGATAATGTGAAAATCAAAGGTGCAAAATCTGCTGAAGCGATAGGAAACATAGGCAAAGAAAAACGAAGAAAACCATACCCACCTAATTTGAGTAAGACACCAGCTAAAATAACGGAACCCGCTGTCGGTGCTTCTACGTGAGCATCAGGGAGCCATGTATGAACTGGCCACATTGGCATTTTAACTGCGAAAGAAGCAAAAAATGCAAGCCATAACCATATTTGCATATGAGCAGGAAACTGATAATTGAGTAAAGCTGGTATATCAAGTGTCCCAGCCTCCCAATACATAACCATAAGAGCAACCAGCATAAGCACTGAACCAAGTAAAGTATATAAGAAAAACTTTATACTTGCATAAACACGACGTGCTCCACCCCATACACCTATAATGATAAACATTGGAATGAGGCTGCCTTCAAAAAAAACATAGAATAGCATTGCATCAAGAGCACAAAAAACGCCAATAATCGCAACTTCTAGAAGAAGAAACGCAATCATATAAGCCTTTAATCTCTCTTTAACATTCTCCCAACTTGCTAAAATACAGAAAGGCAAAAGAAAAGCTGAGAGAACAACAAAAAGAATAGAAATACCATCAATCCCCATATGATAGCTAATGCCACCCCCTAACCAACTGGATTTTTCAACCATTTGAAAATTTTGGTTGCTAGAATCAAATCCTATCCAAATAATTAAAGAAATAATAAAAACAAATACAGTCGTAAAAAATGCGACATTACGTATATTATGGCGTGCTACTTCACTATCATCTTTGATAAACAAAATCAGAAGCACACCAACAAGTGGCAAAAATGTAACCGTAGAAAGAATAGGCCAATCGGTCATTAGTTTACTCCCCCGATCATCATCCATGTAATGAGTAATGCAACGCCGATAAGCATTGCAAATGCATAGTGGTAAAGATAGCCTGTTTGCATTCGAACAACTCTATTTGTAATATCAACAACACGCGCTGCGATACTATTAGGACCTAGACCATCAATAATCTTAGCGTCTCCCACTTTCCAAAGAAAAGAACCAATTCTAAAGGTAGGACGAATAAACAAAAAGTTATATAATTGATCAAAATACCATTTTTGGTAAAGAAAGTTATATGCTCCTGGCATAATACGAACCATTTTCTTAGGAAGAGATGGAATAGAAACATAAAATAAATAAGCTAAGATAAACCCAAGAACCATCGCTATAAATGGCGACCATTTTACCCAATTAAAGACATGGTGAGCATCATGAAGAATGTGATTGTGGCTGCTTGTAAATAATGCTCCCTTCCAAAAAGCATTATACAATTCACCAAAAAAGTAAGGTTGGAAAATGACACCAGAAAATATTGCTCCAATAGATAAAATAAAGAGTGGAATCAACATAACTGGAGGCGATTCATGAACATGATGCATAACATCAACTGTTGCCCGTGGTTTACCATGGAATGTCATAAAGATAAGCCGCCATGAATAGAAACTTGTTAATAAAGCTGCAAAAACAAGAAGATAAAAAGCATATCCTGAAGCAATATTATGGGATGCAAAAGCAGACTCTATAATCGCATCTTTTGAAAAAAAACCTGCAGTCCCGAAAAGTGTTCCTGGAATTCCCACACCTGTCAATGCAATGGTTCCTATCATCATCATCCAATAGGTAACCTTTATATGTTTGCGTAACCCACCCATTTTTCGTATATCTTGTTCATCAGATACAGCATGAATCACAGAACCTGCACCAAGAAATAATAAAGCTTTAAAAAAAGCATGCGTAAAAAGATGAAAAACAGCAGCGCCATAAGCTCCAACACCTAATGCCACAAACATATAACCAAGTTGAGAGCATGTAGAATAAGCAATAATACGTTTAATATCATTCTGCACCAACCCCACAGTTGCTGCAAAAAACGCTGTTGTTGCTCCAACAATAATAATCACGGTCAAAGCAGTCGAAGAAAGTTCAAAAATTGGCGACATACGCGCAACCATAAAAACACCAGCCGTTACCATTGTAGCGGCATGAATAAGCGCTGATACAGGGGTTGGTCCTTCCATTGCATCAGGCAGCCATGTATGTAAAAGAAACTGTGCTGACTTTCCCATAGCACCAATAAATAATAAAAGACATGTAATGGTAATTGCCGTCTGCCCATCAAATTGCCAACCTAAAAATGTCATATTTTGTATAAAGCTATTGTTTGCAGCTTTTGCAAAAATAGAGGAAAAATCAACCGATTGGAATAAAACAAAAATACTAAAGATTCCTAAGAGAAAACCAAAATCTCCAACACGGTTAACTACAAAAGCTTTCATTGCGGCCTTATTAGCAGAATCGCGCTGAAACCAAAAACCAATGAGTAAATAAGAAGCAAGTCCGACACCTTCCCATCCAAAAAACATCTGAATCAAATTATCGGATGTCACCAACATAAGCATCATAAATGTAAACAAAGAAAGATAAGAAAAAAAACGAGATCTTGAAGGGTCATGGTGCATATAACCAATTGAATAAATATGTACCAATGCCGAAACACTGTTCACAACAATAAGCATGACAGCTGTTAATGCATCAACATGTAAAGCCCAATTAAAGCTTAAGTCACCAATAGTAATCCAATGTAATACCAATACATCAACCGCTGGAATATGACCAAATGCAATACTGAAAAATGCTATCCACGATAATATGGCAACAACAACCATAAAGCTACATGTTATCAATTCACTCGCACGATCTCCTATCATTTTTCCACCTAGTGCAGCAATTAAAAAGCCCAAAAGCGGAAGAAAGACAATCGTATAATACATCACTGGTTAGCCTTTCATTACATTAACATCTTCAACCGCAATGGAACCACGATTACGGAAAAAAACAACCAGAATTGCTAAACCAATGGCAGCTTCAGCAGCTGCTACAGTTAAGACAAATAAAGCAAATATCTGACCAACGAGATCATGAAGAAATGCTGAAAATGCAACAAAATTGAGATTAACTGAAAGCAATATAAGCTCAATGGACATCAAGATAATAATCACGTTTTTTCTGTTGAGAAAAATTCCAGCAATACCAATTGTAAACATCAAAGCAGAAACAGTGAGATAATGTGTAATATCAATATACATCTACATAGCCTCCCTTATATACCTTTGCCTGATTCAACTTGTTTGATTTCAATGGCACTTTCTACCGTTCTAGAAACCTGCTCAGCAATAGATTGCCGCTTTACTCCTAATTTATGATGAAGTGTTAAAACAATAGCACCAATCATTGCAACCAATAAAATCATTCCAGCAATTTGAAAATAGAAAATATAATCCGTATAGAGAATATCACCTAATGCTTGTGTATTTGTTCGCTGCACTAAATCTGGCATTGGTTGCGTAACATGCATTCTCAATACTGGAGGAAAATAGCTACTCATAAAAACAACAATCAATTCTACAGCGATAATAACACCAATAAGAGCTCCAATAGGAGCATACCGAAGAGCTTCACTCTGTAACTCAGCAAAATCAACGTCAAGCATCATAACGACAAATAAAAATAAAACAGCGACAGCTCCAACATAAACAACAAGCAGAATAAGCCCTAAAAACTCTGCTCCTGCAAGCAAAAATAAAGCCGCTGCATTAAAAAATGCAAGGATTAAAAACAAAACAGAATGCACTGGATTGCGTGCTGTAATAACAATAACTGCACTTGTTAGCATAATAAAAGCAAACAAATAGAAAAATGCCGCCGCTAGATCTGTTAGCATAGGCTTCTCCTTAATTATTCAAAGAATTGGTATAAACTTCATACCAGATTACAATTTATCGGAAAAATATCCGACACCTCATTTAACGATACACTTAACGATAAGGCGCATCCATCAATATATTTCGAGCAATTTCTCGCTCCCAACGATCTCCATTTATTAAAAGTTTTTCTTTATCATAATAGAGTTCTTCACGCGTTTCTGTTGCAAATTCAAAATTTGGACCTTCAACAATAGCCTCTACCGGACAAGCTTCTTGACAAAAACCGCAGTAGATACACTTAACCATATCGATATCATAACGAACAGTTCTACGCGTACCATCATTACGTCGCGGTTCAGCCTCAATTGTAATCGCTTGCGCAGGGCAAATTGCTTCACATAATTTACAAGCAATACACCGTTCTTCACCATTTGGATAACGACGCAATGCATGCTCACCGCGAAAACGCTGAGACACAAAACCTTTTTCATAAGGATAATTAATCGTGGGCTTTGGTGAAAAAAATTGACGCATGGCTAAGAAAAAAGCACTCACAAATTCCAATAAAAGAAGTGACTTTGCCGCCTGAATAAAACCTGACATCGTAAAATCTCCTTTTAAACGAAATCCGTAAACTTTAAAAAAGCAGCAGTTATCACAACCATTGCTAGTGAGAGAGGAAGAAAAACCTTCCAACCAAGTCGCATGAGCTGATCATAGCGATAGCGTGGAACAAATGCTTTAACCATAGCAAACCAAAAAAATACAAAACAGACTTTTAAAACAAACCAAATGATACCAGGAACCCAATTAAGCCACCAAACATCTAAGGGAGGCAGCCAACCGCCTAAAAATAGAATGGTTGTTAATGCGCACATTAAAACAATCGCAACATATTCACCAAGAAAGAAAAGCATGTAAGGCGTTGAAGAATATTCTACCATATGTCCAGCTACAAGTTCAGATTCTGCTTCCACCAAATCGAATGGAGGACGGTTTGTCTCTGCGAGCGCAGAAATAAAAAATATAATAAACATTGGAAAAAGGACCAACCAATTCCAATCGAGAAAGCTATTAAAAGGAAGACCAAGAGTTGTACCAAGCCCGTGCGTTTGTTTAAAAACAATTGTTGTGAGATCCAACGAACCACTTATTAAAATGACAGTTACAAGCACAAAACCAATTGAAACTTCATAAGAAACCATTTGTGCTGCCGAACGAAGAGCTCCTAAGAAAGGATATTTTGAATTTGATGCCCATCCCCCCATAATAACACCATAAACTTCAAGAGATGAAATGGCTAAGATATAAAGCAAGCCAACATTAATCTTCGCAACCTCCCAGCCCTCATTGACAGGAATAACAGCCCAAGTTGATAAAGCAAGTGTCGCTGAAACAAAAGGAGCCAAAAGAAAAACACCCTTATTCGCAGCTGCAGGGATAATAGGCTCCTTAACAACAAACTTAATTAAATCTGCAAAAGACTGTAACAATCCCCACGGACCAACAACATTCGGACCACGCCGCAATTGTACCGCTGCCCAGATCTTTCTATCTGCGTAAAGAAGATAAGCAACTAAGACCAAAAGCACGACCAAAAGAAGAAGTGTTTTTCCGATTATAATGAGTAATGGCAACAGCCAAGTCATAAAGAAATCATACATCATTATTCCTTTTCCTTTGCCCTTACTTTACAGTTTGCGTAGCACGGTTTTTTGCAAGAGATGAACATTCAGCCATAACAGCAGAAGCACGTGCTATCGGATTTGTTAAATAAAAGTCTTTAACCGTAGAAGTAAATGTTTGACTCTCTAGAGAAACCATTTGTGAACCAAGCACCTTAAGACCATTTATATCAGAAGGCACTATATCATCAACAGCACAAAGGTGTGGATAATCATTAAACAAGCATTGTCTTAATTGAGAAAGAGAATCAAAAGGGAGCCTTTGTCCTAAAATGTCCGATAAAGCACGCAAAATAGCCCAATCTTCTTTTGCTTCACCTGGAGCAAAACCAGCCCGATTTGTCATTTGAACACGTCCTTCTGTATTCACATAAAGTCCTGATTTTTCAGTGTAAGCAGATGCAGGCAAAATAACATCAGCAGCATGTGCACCATTATCACCATGGCTACCAATATAAACTGTAAAAGCTTTTGTATTGGCTAATTCTACTTCATCAGCACCAAGCAAAAATAAAACTTCACAGGTTTTAATAATATTTGCAACCCCAAGCTTAGAAGTAAAGCCTATATCCAACCCTCCAACAATTGATGCTGCATTATGAAGAACTCCAAACCCATTCCATTCTTCACTAAGAGCACCAATATTATCAGCTAATTTAGCAAGACTTTTTAAAACAGATAAACCCTCATTTCCTAAAACAGCTCCCTCTCCGAAAAGAATAAGGGGCCTCTTCGCTTCTTTTAAGACATTAAAAAAAACATCCTCTCCACGAATAAGTTTCGTTAATGTATCACTCCCAGATCCAAGATAAGAATAAGGATAACGTAAATCGACTTTCTCTCCAATTAATGCGATAGGAAAATTTCCCATCCGTTGGCGCTTTAAAATACGCGCATTTAAAACAGCCGCTTCATGACGTGGATTAGATCCCACAATAAGCATTGCATCAGCCTGTTCAATACCTACAATTGTAGGATTAAAAATATAACTCGAACGACCAAACTCAGGCGATAAAGCCCCCCCTCTTTGACGACAATCAAAAAGCGTTGATCCCAAAGAGCTTAATAATGCTTTAAGGGCATACATTTCTTCAACAGAAGCAAGATCTCCAGCAATGGCTCCAATTTTTTCTGGAAAAATTTTAGAGATCACCATTTTAATTTTTGTAAAAGCTTCTGTCCAACTGACAGGTCGAAGCTTTCCATCTTTGCGTACATATGGTTTATCAAGCCGCTGAGTCCGTAATCCATCCCAAATAAAACGCGTTTTATCAGAGATCCATTCCTCATTTACATCTTCATTCGTACGCGGCATAATCCGCATAACTTCACGGCCGCGGCTATCAATACGGATAGCACTACCAAGCGCATCCATCACATCAATCGATTCCGTTTTTACCAATTCCCACGAACGGGCATGAAACGCATAAGGTTTTGAAGTTAAAGCTCCCACCGGACAAAGATCAATAACATTTCCCTGTAATTCAGATGTCATAGCTTTTTCAAGATACGTCGTAATTTCAGCATCTTCACCACGACCGATCAAACCAAGCTCAGAAATACCTGCGACTTCCGTTGTAAAACGAACACACCGTGTACAATGAATACACCGTGTCATAACAGTTTTGACAAGAGGTCCAATATATTTATCTTCTACAGCACGTTTATTTTCTGTATAACGAGAACAATCTCGTCCATAAAGCATTGCTTGATCTTGAAGATCGCATTCTCCCCCTTGATCACACACTGGACAATCCAAAGGATGATTAATGAGAAGAAATTCCATAACGCCTTCACGTGCTTTTTTTACCATCGCCGTATTGGTAAAAATCTCAGGTGCTTCACCATTAGGCCCTAATCGTAAATCACGAACCCCCATAGCACAAGAAGCCTGAGGCTTTGGAGGACCACCCTTAACCTCAACCAAACACATACGACAATTTCCAGCAATTGACAAAGATTCATGAAAACAAAAACGTGGAATTTCTGCCCCAGCCGCCTCAGCAGCTTGAAGCAACGTGTAGTAATCAGGAACTTCAATCTCTTTGCCATCAACTTTGATATTTATCATCACCCATCCAACCTGCGGATAACCCACTTAAAATTTGCATTCGGTTGCTCTTTTAAAAATCTTCTATCCTACTGCTTCCAAAGCAATATTTTTTCTTTGGACTACATTTCGCGTGTATTCATCAATTCTACGCTCGATTTCCGGACGAAAATTACGTATCAACCCCTGTACAGGCCATGCGGCAGCATCTCCAAGCGCACAAATAGTGTGTCCTTCAACCTGCTTAGACACTTCAAACAAAAGATCAATCTCGCGTTTTTGCGCTCTTCCTTCAACCATACGCCCTAAAAGACGCATCATCCAACCCGTCCCCTCACGACACGGTGTACACTGACCACAACTCTCGTGCTTGAAAAAAGCAGCTATACGCCAAATTGCCTTGATAATATCGGTTGATTTATCCATAACAATCATTCCCCCTGTGCCAAAAGAAGACCCGACATCTCGTATCCCATCAAAATCCATGATCGCATCGATCATATCCTCACCGCGGACGACTGGACAAGAAGCTCCCCCTGGAATAACTGCTAAAAGATTATTCCAGCCACCACGAACACCACCCGTGTGTTTTTCAATTAATTCACGGAATGAAACACCAAGAGCATCTTCAAATGTACAAGGTGTATTAACATGCCCTGAAACCATAAATAATTTCGTTCCAACATTATTTGCTCGTCCGATTGATGAAAACCACGAAGCACCCCGCCGCAAAATCGTTGGAACAACGGCAATGGACTCTACATTATTTACTGTTGTTGGACAGCCATAAATCCCCATATTGGCAGGAAATGGTGGTTTAAGCCGAGGTTGTCCCTTTTTTCCCTCAAGACTTTCAAGAAGAGCCGTTTCTTCACCACAAATATAAGCACCAGCTCCATGATGAATAACAATATCACAAGCATGCCCATATTTCGTTTTTTTGCCAAGTAAACCTGCATCATAGCATTCATCAACGGCAGCTTGAAGCGCTTCTCGTTCACGAATATATTCACCACGAATATAAATAAAAGCAACATTTGCTCCCATAGCAAAAGTAGCGATTGCACATCCTTCAATCAAAGTATGAGGGTCATGACGTAAAATATCACGGTCTTTACAAGTTCCAGGTTCAGATTCATCTGCATTGACAACCAAATAATGAGGACGCCCATCATTCTGCTTTGGCATAAAAGACCACTTCATTCCGGTAGGAAAACCAGCACCACCACGACCGCGTAAACCCGATGCTTTTACCTCATCAATGATCCAATCACGGCCTTTGTCAATCATCTCTTTCAGGCCATTCCAATGCCCACGCAACATCGCAGCCCTTAATGATTTTTCTTTTAAACCATAAAGATTGGTGAAGATACGATCTTTATCAGCTAGCATACCCCACCTTTTTTTCTATTACCCATAGCATTTTCCGCTTTTCCTCAAATGCAATTTTTAAATATCTTTTCAAGACTTCTTACTTTTCGTTAAATGTTGCCATCATGGGTAGAATAATAAAATATTTTTTCAAGAAAAATACTTCATTATGTTTCTATTCTTTCCTTATCCTTTTTTGGTGAAGACTTAAGAGATCTTTTTTTCTTTCTCATCATCAATAAGAGAAGTTAAACCACTAATCGGTTCCGACGATTTACGACTACTTTGCGGACCAACTGCTATCTCAGAACCTTTTCCTGCTTCAAATGCATCAATAATTTCTTCAAGACGCTCAGCTGTAAGATCTTCATAGGTATCTTTAAAAATCATAACCATCGGGGCATTCACACAAGCACCAAGACATTCTACCTCTTCCCATGATAAGGTTCCATCCTGATTGGTAGCAAAAGGTTCATGATGAATTTTTTTCTGACAAACTTTAATTAATTCACCAGATCCACGCAACATACAAGGGGTCGTGCCACAAACTTGAATATGTGCCTTTGTTCCCACGGGTTTGAGTTGAAACTGAGTGTAAAAAGTTGCAACTTCCAAAACACGAATATAAGCCATGGAAAGAATCTGAGCAATATGCTCAATCGCAGCACGTGTCACCCAACCATCTTGCTCTTGAGCACGCATTAATAATGGAATTACAGCAGACTGCTCACGCCCTACAGGATATTTCTCTATAGTATTTTTTACCCATATCTGATTTTCTTTTGTAAAAGAAAACTCAGCGGGCTGATAAACATTATCTGCAAGACGGCGTACGGACATTAGCGATCAACCTCCCCAAAAACAATATCAATCGAACCCAAAATAGCTGTAGCATCCGCCAGCATATGGCCTCTGGTTAAAAAATCCATAGCTTGGAGATGAGCAAACCCAGGAGCACGCAACTTGACACGATAAGGCTTATTGGTTCCATCAGAAACAAGATAAACACCAAACTCACCCTTCGGAGCTTCCACAGCAACATATACTTCTCCAGGAGGCGTATGAAAACCTTCCGTATAAAGCTTGAAATGGTGAATCAGTGCTTCCATCGAACTTTTCATTTCACTCCGCTTCGGTGGTACAATTTTGCGATCCAAGCTCGAAACCGGCCCATTTTTTTCAGTACTCAGTAAACGCTCCACACATTGGCGCATAATTTTCGCTGATTGACGCATTTCTTCCATACGAATAAGATAGCGATCATAACAATCGCTATTTTTACCTATAGGAATATCGAATTCCATTTCATCGTAACATTCATAAGGCTGACTTTTACGCAAATCCCATGGAACACCAGCTCCACGAATCATAACCCCAGAAAAACCACGTGCCCAAGCTTCATCAATACTTACAACGCCAATATCCACATTACGCTGCTTAAAAATCCGATTTGGGGTCACAAGCGCATCAAGTTTCCCGAGAGAAATAAGAAATGGATCAATAAAATCACCAATATCTTCAACTAAAGATTCTGGTAAATCTTGATGCACGCCACCAGGACGAAAATAATTTGCATGAAGACGAGCGCCACAGGCACGCTCATAAAAAATCATCAATCTTTCACGCTGCTCAAACCCCCAAAGCGGTGGTGTTAAAGCACCAACATCCATTGCCTGTGTCGTTACATTAAGCAAATGATTAAGAATACGCCCAATTTCAGAAAACAAAACACGTATTAATTGTCCTCTTTTAGGAACTTTAATATCCAATAACTTTTCAATAGCAAGAACAAAAGCATGTTCCTGATTCATAGGGGCAACATAATCCAAACGATCTAGATAAGGACCCGCTTGAAGATAAGTTTTTGTTTCCATTAATTTTTCGGTACCGCGATGCAATAACCCAATATGTGGATCTACACGCTCAACAACTTCACCGTCCAACTCCAGAACCATGCGCAAAACCCCATGCGCGGCAGGATGCTGCGGACCAAAATTGATATTAAAGTTTCGAACATTGACCTCAGCCACCATCAACCCCTTGCTTTTAAAAAAACTTCATATCAAATATCAAAAAAATCTATCATACTAAAAAATATTTAATTATTTTAAAAATACAGTACTCTACTGTAACGCCTTATCAAAATTAATATTATTTTTCACCACCTATTTTTTCATCACATGGCAAAGTATACTGTCCTCCTTCCCAAGGAGAAAGAAAATCAAAATTACGCATCTCTTGGCGCAAAACAACAGGCTCATAAATTACCCTCTTTGCTTCATTATCATAACGGCATTCAACAAATCCTGTCACAGGAAAGTCTTTGCGTAAAGGATATCCTTCAAACCCATAATCTGTTAAAATCCGTCTTAAATCCGGATGTCCTGAAAATAAAATCCCATACATATCATACGTTTCACGTTCATACCACTCTGCGCCAGGATAAACCGTACAAGCTGAAGCAACAGGAGTATTTTCATCCGTACGAACTTTTACACGTAAGCGTAAATTCTCACGAGGAGATAACAATTGGTAAGAAACATCAAAGCGCTTATCGCGAAAAGGATAATCCACACCACTAATGTCTGTAAGATTAATAAATTGACAGCGCGAATCATCACGAACAAACATTAAGACATCGATAATTGCATCAAGACGTGCCACAATGGTCAATTCACCAAAAGCAAGAACAGTCTCTTCAAGCTTATTTTTTAACTTATTTTTCAAATAAGCAGCAAGTTCAATCAAAGTTTCATCCATCATAACAAAAAACTCTCTATCGCTCTATGGATCCGATACGACGGATTTTTTTCTGTAGCAACAATATGCCGTATAATAATGCCTCTGCTGTAGGTGGACACCCTGGAACATATATATCGACAGGCACGATACGATCACATCCACGCACTACTGAATAGGAATAATGATAATATCCCCCACCGTTTGCACATGACCCCATAGAAATCACATAACGTGGCTCTGGCATCTGATCGTACACTTTTCTTAAAGCAGGAGCCATCTTATTTGTTAGAGTACCTGCCACCACCATCACATCTGATTGACGGGGTGAAGCTCGTGGTGCATATCCAAAACGTTCATTATCATAATGAGGCATTGAGCATTGCATCATTTCAATAGCACAACAAGCCAAACCAAAACTCATCCACATTAAAGAACCTGTACGCGCCCAAGTAATCAAAGCATCTGCGGAGGTAACTAAAAATCCCTTATCTGATAATTCAGCATTAATATCACGAAAAAACTTATCGTCAGATCCTATCAGCTCACCAGTATTGGGATC
The DNA here is from genome assembly GCF_042193875.1 of Bartonella sp. OC68QHHN. Lineage (NCBI taxonomy): Bacteria > Pseudomonadati > Pseudomonadota > Alphaproteobacteria > Hyphomicrobiales > Bartonellaceae > Bartonella > Bartonella sp. OC68QHHN. The sequence continues at coordinate 186,645 of NZ_JBHIME010000019.1, forward strand.
AATGATTCCTTTTGGTTTTGGAGCAGAAATCGCTGAATTATTAGACCTTAATTCCATTCAAGGGCTCCTTTTTTCCATTCATATATAAATCCAATAGTCAAAATCGCTAAAAACACAATCATCGACCAAAAGCCAAACATACCTATTGATTCGAATGAAACAGCCCAAGGAAAAAGAAAAGCAACTTCAAGATCAAAAATAATAAATAAAATTGATACCAAATAGAAACGAATATCAAACTTCATGCGTGCATCACTAAATGAATTAAACCCACATTCATAAGCCGATAACTTTTCAGGATCGGGAGAACGATATGCTACAATGTAAGGTGTAATCAACAAAACTCCAGCAATAACTGCTGACACAATAATAAAAACCACGACCGGTAAATAAGAGCTCAATAAATAAGCCATAACCCTCTTCCATCGTAATGAAATGCCTGAGTTTAACACAATGATTCAATATTGCGAGACCAAACAGACAAATTTAATAATTGCTCTGTTAACTCTATTCATACTGCTTCAAAGGCATACAGAGCGATACTTTTCTTATCGGCATAGGTAACGCAGAGCAAAGAAAGACGCAAGTCCTATTCTTATAAACCATATAAAAAGAAAGAAAAAACACATTTATCCCTCAATCAAATACTCCACCGCCTTAATTCATAGCATATGGATATTTTAAAAAGGAAATTTCATAAAGAATCATGAAATGGCGCGAGTGACGGGGCTCGAACCCGCGACCTCCGGCGTGACAGGCCAGCACTCTAACCAACTGAGCTACACCCGCGCATTTTTTTTCGAACCAATTTAATTTGGTACAAGCGGTCGTGTAAGGGTTTCATGCGTTTATGTCAAGAAGGATTGTGCATTTTTAAAAAAAATTATCAAATACCATCTTTATTCTTGCGTTTAGAAAAATTTTTCCTTAAAGAGTTTCCATTCAATTGCTAATCATTGCATTGGGCGATTAGCTCAGCTGGTAGAGCGCCTCGTTTACACCGAGGATGTCGGGAGTTCGAGTCTCTCATCGCCCACCATTTTATTTCGTAAATAAATTTTTTATTTTACACATACTTGTGAATGAAACGGCTTTTAAAGCCTTATTTGTTAAAGTTTATACTTTCTGCCTCTGCATAATTTAGCGTTTTTAAGTTCTATTCTTGAAAAACTATACAACACCTGCACAAACTATCTATTGATCTAAGCGTATTGCTTAATAATCTTTTCTTCCATTCCAATTAACTTTTTGTTTATCCCACAGAAAAAGCATTATAAATATACCTAATTTCCAGTCATATCTGGAAGAGGTTTTAAACTGTCGATGCAAATCTTATATAAAATTTTATCCAAATAGTGCAAATCAGCCATTCTCTCCAAGATACCCTTTAGACGCACTCGATATCTGAATATTTTTATTTAAAAAATTAAAATCTTTTAAAGATCTGTCTTATCGAATTGTACTTATTTAAACTCAATAAAAACTTTCCTTGAATATATTATGTCATTCTTACAAATTTATCTCTCATAAACTGTCAGAGAAATAACATTTTCTTTTCGCAGATATGGACGATCTGAATAGACTAAATATCTGGAAAGGTAGAATAATTAAAAAATATACGCCCGCAAAGAATTTAATATAATTTATCAAACATTTTCAACTGAACATTTCTTATTATTACGAATAACGATCGTTAGAACTTTAAAAAATATTGCTTTGTGAAAAATTTTAAACAGAAAAAACTATCATGTTTAAAAATGAAACTCTTAGATAACATACTCAATGAATTGACTTATGAAGAATTATTTTAATTGAAACTTAAATAGTTTTACAAAGAACGCTTTAAAATACGCATTAAAATGATTGACCTTTTGCAAGAAATTTGTCAAAAAGCATATCCAGTTTGGAGGGGTGGCCGAGCGGTTTAAGGCACCGGTCTTGAAAACCGGCGTGCAGGAAGCTGTACCGTGGGTTCGAATCCCACCCCCTCCGCCACAGCACTTTTATGGTGCTATAACTTATTGATTTTATGTGTGTTTTTTCAAGGTGCGGGATTCGTTGTGGCTTGCCAGCGTGTAGCTTGCCAGCAGGTTTTGTATAATTTGCCTGTAGCTTGCCAGCGGGTTTTGTATATTTTGCCACTAGGTTTTGTACCAATTTATTTTTTTTAAAGAGTTTTTAAGGGGTTCTCAAAGGATCTTCAAAGACCTTTCAAAGATCATTTAAAGCCTCTTTTTCTTTTCTGCTCAAAATCGCAATTTGAGATGATCAATCATTGAGTTGGAATCGTATTATTTGAGAAGCAGTGTGCATAAAATGGTATGACTTCTTTTAGCATAAATTGACTGATGATTTTTCTGTATCCTAAGCACATTATTCAGGACATTATTAAAAAGGGAAGCGTTTAAGGAATTCGGTCAACTTGACCAAATTGCTCTTCAGTCTGCAATTGTGCAATGTTTGCACCATTGCTCCTTTTAGGAATTGGGTAAACAATACCTTATTGCTGTACTCATGCAATTGGATCAACTTGATCCTATTTCTCGTTTTAGCAATTGGTGCAAGTTGCACCTATTCCTCATCACGACCGATCAAAGGGTCAAGTTGTCCCTTTGATTTTCTGTCACTCAGAGGTTTCCTTTTCTCCTGCCTCTTTTCCCTTGTCTGGTGCTTCGAGTGTAGTTTCTGTTGTGTATCCGCTTTGTTTTTCATAGCAGTGGGTGACAGTGGAAGCTTTCCATGGTCCATTGATTTCGCCGCGAAACCCTTGCAATAAAANGCCCACGAAACCCTTGCAATAAAAGAGGTTGATCCGCCATGATTTCTGGGCGCCCTTCTAGAGTTAAGGAACCACTGCCCACAGCACGGCAAAGTCGGTCTGATTCTGATGCAGCAGCAGCTCGTGCTTCTTCCTNAGAGGTTGATCCGCCATGATTTCTGGGCGTCCTTCTAGAGTTAAGGAACCACTGCCCACAGCACGGCAAAGTCGGTCTGATTCTGATGCAGCAGCAGCTCGTGCTTCTTCCTCACAAGTGTAACAAGTCCGCAGACGGCGCACGGGACCGCTAAACCCTGTATGATGCTTGACTTGGCATTGCTGCCCTTTTGAGCGATCAAAATAAGAAGCCTCAATCGTGCCATATTGCGTGCGCGGCTCTAACGTGAATTCCCAGTTGGAACAGTCATGTTTATGGATGTCGAGTGCTGGTAAGTTATCCCCGCTTAAAAACAAAAACTTATTGTCCTTAATCAAAAAACGTGCCTGCATGCGGTCAGCAAGGCGGGTTAAAAAATCAACAGCCGATTGATCTGTACGAATCACATAAGGCAAAATTTGTTTGGTGAACTGGGGACTGACCTTTGCTTGATAGCCATGGCGTTTGGCAAGTGTCTCAACAATCTCACTAATGGTTTGGTGGTCAAAATGCTCACTCACCTGTTCTTTGAGCTCTTTACGCATCGAGGCACTTTTGCCACAAAGGCGCAAAATCTCTCCATCACTGCCACCACAACTCACAACCGATTCGACAACAAAACGCCCCATAAATGCGCTGATGCTGTTCTCATAACCAAAGATCACCTGTAGCGCACTGTTGCTCTGTGGAACCTCTAAATCATTCCCACTATCGTCAAACTCTGCTTCAAATGTATCGGCTTCATTACCGGCATGGTCCGTAATGGTTGCGGTTAAAAGACGCTGGTAAAAAACCTCATGAACAGGTTTGTCTCCCACCTTGACCGCAATAAAGGGGTGTATGCGTATTAATCCCATAACCGCTTCACCATGCTTTGGGGATTAGACAACACAAATTCAGGCAAAGTAACCGTTAAGCCGCGCGGTAAAAACACACCATATTTGGCAATCTCTGGATTGGCTTCCAGTGTGGCTTCACAATAGCCCTTTAGTCCCCCAACTTGGATGCGGTCTCCTAACACAGCCATGGCATGTTGAAAGCAGAGGAGGTCTAAGCTCATATCCTCTAGCTCTACAACCACATGCTTTTCTGGTATCTTCATGGCGTTTGCTCCACTTGATATTGCCCCACTTGGGTTTGTCCCACTTGATATTGTCCTTGCGGTTTTCCGCCA
>NZ_JBHIME010000051.1:0-55433 GCF_042193875.1 Bartonella sp. OC68QHHN
CTATTGATAAGGCTGTCGATGCAGTGAAGAAGGCACCTGAAGCAGCCGATAAAGCAGCTTCTGGAGCGGTGGAAAAAGCCATTAGTGTTGCGGAGCACCAGGGGATTATTTTAGAGAATCAACAGGTTTTATTTAAAGATTATGATTTAGATAAGCTTTTGCATAAGATACAAATGGTGCTTGAGCATAACAATCTAGAAAATGTTAACAAGCAGTTTCACAGGCTTTTTGATAAAAAAGCCGCTTCTGTTTATTCTTGTTCGTTTGAAAAGTCCGCTGTGGATGAAAAATCTCAGACTGTAAAAGAAGAGATGGAGCAGGAGCATAATACAGGTGATCAGGCAAAGGTTGCTGCTGTGGAAGCTACGGTGGAGAGCCATGATTATGAAAAAAGTCAACATTTTAACAAAGCGCATGAAGTAAGTGCTCCAATTGAAGCACATCAGAGTGACAATCTTTCTTCTTCTAAAGCTTTATATAAGGAAGGGTATGATTTTATTCGCTCTGCCAACTATGTTGATGCTGAACAAAGCTTTTGCGCTTTTCAAAATCGTTACAAAAAAGATTCTTTGAGTGATGATGCTTTATTTTGGTTGGCTGAATCTTTGTTGGGACAAGAACGCTATCATGAAGCAGCACAAGTTTATCTTACCGCATGGTATGCAGATAAAAAGAAGCTTTATACCTCCGATATTTTGCTGAAATTAGCAAGAAGTATGGTCGCTCTTGAGCCAAATAAAGACAGTTGTGCTCATTTTGTGAAAAAGTCAAAACATCAAAAAACATTAGAGTCTATTTTTTGTAAACCTGCAAAATAAATAGCGAGGTCGTTTTCGGTGTGCGTTAGACTGGCAAGAAATCTCTTTAAAACATCGGATTTTATTCAGTGTCAGAAGTTGATTCTTGCCGTCTCAGGGGGAAGTGATTCTCTGGCTTTGATGTTTTTGGTCAAAGAGCATTTGGAAACTCTCTCAGTTTCTCCAGAAATAATTGTTGTCACAGTTGATCATCAATTGCGTAAAGAATCAACGCGTGAAGTAGAAACTGTTGCAAAAATTTGTCGAGTCCATCACATTAGCCATATCACTGTGCGGTGGGAAGGCGAAAAACCAAAGACGCACATTGCTTCCAGTGCTCGTGTTGCACGCTATGATCTCTTGGTTAAAGAAGCACAAAAACAAGGCGCATCAGTTATTATGACGGGCCATACACTCAATGATCAGGTTGAAACCTATCAAATGCGGTATCAACGTCTCCAAAAGAATAGAGGTGCGTTGCACGGTGAAGCTGGTGCCATGCGTGATGAGGTTTATGCCAGTGGTTTTGCCGGTGCTTTGCGCGGTGAAGCCGAGGATATACATGATGAGGATCATGCCAGAGAAACGAGAAAAAATATTGCCGAAAAAAACTATGGTCCCCTATATGAGCGTGGTTTGTCCTGTATTCCGCGTGAGGCGTTGTTACATAGAAAAGTGCGTTTGATTCGTCCGCTCCTTGGTGTAAAACGCCAAACATTACGGGATTATTTACGTTTACAAGGACAAACATGGATTGATGATCCAACCAATGAAGATCGCAGTTTTGAACGTGTGCGCGTGCGTCAATCTCTTTCTGCGCAAAAATTGGCTTATATTGCTCAAAAAATAAATGAAGCTGCATTGCAGCGTCGTCAACAAGCGAAAAATATTGCTGATTTGATTTTAGCGCTGGATATTACTGTTCAACATGGGCGTTGTTTTATAGCAAAGCCTGCGCTATTTTTACAGAGACATTCCGGTTTTCCTTTCGTGGTGGGGCTTTTTGCGGTGCTGATGGGAGGGGGATTTTATTTGCTTCCCAATCAAAAATTAAGCATGCTTGTTCAAAAACTCTGTTTCGATTCTCCAGAAAAGAAGCGTTTTACTTATGCGGGCTCTGTTATTGAATATAACAAGTACGGAATTTCTTTGTGGCGTGAAGGGCGCAATATGAAAGAGGCTATCGTTGAGCCAGATAAAACTTTTATATGGGATGGGCGCTATCGGATCACAAATCATGGATCTGAGGCTATAAAGATTGGAGCCGCAAATTTAGAACAGCTGAAATTTTTATTGAAAAATAGCGATTTTGAGCTTGAAAAGCCTCATTTTCCCTCTTTACAATCGCTGCTGATGATTTCAAATCACAAAGGGTATGATATTCCAGAGTTGATTTCTCAAGCAGTTGCTCATAAACATGTTATAATCAAGCGGATTATGGCACCTTTCGATTGGCTTTCCTCACGAGAAGATGCTGCCTTGGTAAATGTTGTGGAACCTTTTTTTAATATTGAGGTGAAAAGATAAAGGAAAATTACTCTAAAAGAAAATAAACAGCTTCTCATCCCTTGGCAAGGGGCTGACAAGGTTATATGTTAGGGGGAACTGTTTGAAATCTATATTTGATTAAGTGGGCTGAATATGAATTCCAATTACCGCTCTCTCCTTATTTGGGGAGTTATTGCCTTGATTTTGATTGTGTCGTTTTCTCTCTTTAATGGAGATAGTCAGCGTTCTGGTGGTGGAGAGGTCTCCTATTCTGAATTTTTGCAAAAAGTTGAGAATAATGAGTTGAAATCTGTGACCATTCAAGGTCAAAAATTAACAGGACAAACCATTGAACATAGAACCATTTCAACCTATGCTCCTCGTGATCCAGGTTTGATACAAAAATTGGAAAGCAAAAACGTCAATGTTAAAGCTGTTCCTGAAAGCTCTGGAAATAGCATTTTCCTCAATCTCCTTTTTTCTTTATTGCCTGTTATTATTATCGTGGGGGCGTGGGTCTTTTTTATGCGGCAAATGCAGAATGGATCACGCGGTGCAATGGGATTTGGGAAATCAAAAGCAAAATTGCTTAATGAAGCGCAAGGACGTGTTACCTTTAAAGATGTCGCTGGCGTTGAAGAAGCAAAGCAAGATCTTCAAGAGATTGTTGAATTTTTACGTGAACCACAAAAATTTCAACGCTTAGGGGGGCGTATTCCACGCGGTGTTTTGCTTGTTGGTCCTCCAGGAACCGGTAAAACTTTGCTAGCACGTTCTGTGGCAGGTGAAGCCAATGTGCCATTCTTTACCATTTCAGGGTCTGATTTTGTTGAAATGTTTGTTGGTGTTGGGGCGAGCCGTGTGCGCGATATGTTCGAACAGGCTAAAAAAAATGCACCTTGTATTATCTTTATCGATGAAATCGATGCTGTTGGACGCCATCGGGGGGCTGGACTTGGTGGTGGAAACGATGAACGTGAACAGACCTTAAATCAGCTGCTTGTTGAAATGGATGGGTTTGAACCCAATGAAAGTATTATTCTTATTGCCGCAACAAACCGTCCCGATGTGCTTGATCCCGCTTTGTTAAGACCAGGGCGTTTCGACCGACAAGTTGTTGTGCCAAACCCTGATGTTTCTGGGCGTGAACAAATTTTGAAAGTGCATGTGCGCAATGTGCCTTTAGCGCCTAACGTTGACTTAAAAATTTTAGCAAGGGGGACACCAGGATTTTCCGGTGCGGACCTGATGAATCTGGTAAATGAGGCTGCTCTTATGGCTGCGAGCCGTAATAAGAGAGTTGTCACGATGCAAGAATTCGAAGATGCCAAAGATAAGGTGATGATGGGGGCTGAACGTCGTTCAACTGCTATGACACAAGAGGAAAAAGAACTCACTGCTTATCACGAAGCAGGACATGCTATTGTGGCTCTTAATGTGCCGGTTGCTGATCCTGTCCACAAAGCAACAATCGTTCCAAGGGGAAGAGCATTGGGAATGGTGATGCAATTGCCTGAAGGCGATCGCTATTCCATGAGTTATCGGTGGATGATTTCTCGTTTGGCTATTATGATGGGTGGACGTGTGGCTGAAGAATTAAAGTTTGGAAAGGAAAATATCACATCCGGTGCTTCTTCTGATATTGAGCAAGCAACTAAATTAGCACGCGCAATGATCACACGGTGGGGATTTTCTGATCTGCTTGGAAATGTAGCTTATGGCGATAACCAAGATGAAGTCTTTTTGGGTCATTCTGTTGCGCGAACACAAAATGTTTCTGAAGAAACAGCGCGCATGATTGATATGGAAGTGCGTAAGCTTATTGATGATGCCTATAAAAATGCAACAGAAATTTTGAAAACAAAAAGAAAAGAATGGTTTGCTTTAGCACAAGGCTTGTTGGAATATGAGACTTTAACGGGAGCTGAAATTAACGAAGTTATTGCAGGAAAGCCTCCTTCACGCACGCAGAAAGATGAGAGTGCTGCGCCACGGGGGTCTTCTGTTCCCAAAACTGGAAAAATGAAGACAGAGACACCAGTGGCAGATGAAAAAAACGCTAAAATAGCGCTTCATAAAGCAGAGACCAATAAACTAGAGGCAGACAAAGCAGAGGCAGTTGTTGGGAAAAAAACAGCAAAATCCGGTAATGTTGAGCCTAAGGAGGTTCAGTCTAAAGAAGGGCAGTCGGATGGGACTGAAAAAAAAGCGCAAAGCACAAAAGGTACCACAAAATCAGTCAACCGCTCTAAAAGGAATGCTGAAAAGAAGTCCAATACTGCGGGAGATGATAAAGAAAAATAAGAACTGTTTAATAACGCTTGAGTAACGATGTTTTAGGAAAACTTCTAGATTCTTTGAGAAAGGCGCAAGCAAAGCTTGCGCCTTTAATGTAATATTTGCAAAAATATGGAAGCAAAAAATTAAGCAAAGTCGTTGTATTATGACGGCTTTAGCAGGCTACAAGGCGAGGTGGTATTTTTCTTTACGGATTTAGCAAGGTGTGAGGTTGGTGATAGATTTCCTTGTGGATTTTGTAAGGTTTGAGGTTTGGTGCTGGGTTTCTTTATGGATTTGGCAAGTGTGTAAGATTATCCTTTGGTTGTGTTCAAGGGATGTGTCAAGCCTTTTGAGGAGATAATATTGCTTTTATGTGTGAGGGTGTAAACATAATTGCTTGAGAGTGGTTTAGATGTGTAGTTGGTGAATAGGGTTTTTGATTATCTAAATGCATGAAGGTTTAGATCAATAATCTGATTTTATATGGGGAGGGGGACTATTGTACCAAGGGGGATGTTAGGGTTTTAAGAAAAGCCAAGGGAACGATTATATATTAAAGGAAAGAGGCATGGTGCAAAAATATTTTGGTACAGATGGAATTCGGGGGAAAGCCAATTCATTTCCTATGACACCCGATTTTGCCATGAAGGTGGGAATGGCTGTAGGGGTTTTATTCCGCTCACAACATCAATCACATCGTGTGGTGATTGGCAAGGATACACGATTATCTGGCTATATGTTGGAAAACGCTTTGGTTTCAGGATTGACTGCTGCGGGGATGGAAGCTTTTTTATTGGGGCCAGTGCCAACACCTGCTGTTGCAATGCTTTGTCGCTCTTTAAGAGCGGATCTTGGGGTGATGATTTCTGCTTCTCATAATCCGTTCTATGATAATGGAATTAAACTTTTTGGTCCTGATGGTTTTAAACTTTCAGATGATATGGAGGCGAAAATTGAAAAATTGATCGATACAGATCTTTCAAAGTCTTTAGCAAGTTCTGCCGAAATTGGTTATGCAAAACGGGTTGAGGGGGATATTTATCGTTATATTGAATATGCTAAACGAACTTTGCCGCGTGATGTTCGCTTAGATGCTTTGCGTATCGTTGTGGATTGTGCCAATGGGGCTGCTTATAAAGCTGCTCCCCGTGCTTTATGGGAGTTGGGGGCTGAGGTTTTTGCTATTCATGATGAGCCCAATGGTACCAATATTAATCAAAAATGTGGATCAACCGATTTAAGCTCTTTAAAACGAAAAGTGCATGAAGTGCGTGCTGATGTGGGGATTGCTCTTGATGGAGATGGAGATCGTGTTCTCATTGTTGATGAAAAAGCACAAACGGTTGATGGAGATCAGTTGATTGCTGTAATTGCTGAAAATTGGCATAAAATGGGACAATTACGGTGCAATGGTGTTGTCACAACGATTATGTCAAATCTTGGACTGGAGCGTTTTTTGAACAGTAAAGGGTTGCACCTTGTAAGGACAAATGTTGGAGATCGTTATGTTGTCGATGCCATGCGCCAAAAGGGATATAATGTTGGTGGTGAAGCTTCTGGGCATATTGTGTTGAGTGATTTTGGTACAACGGGTGATGGGTTGGTGGCTGCATTGCAGATTTTAGCCTGTATGAAGGAAAGTCAAAGCCCTATGAGCCAATTGTGTAAGCGGTTTGAACCTGTACCGCAAATTTTAAAAAATGTAACGATTAAAAATAAAAATGTACTGAAAAAAAATCCAGTCAAAGCGGCAATCGATAAAGCAACGCAACAATTGGGAAAAGAAGCACGGCTGGTGATCCGTGCTTCTGGAACTGAGCCGGTTATCCGCCTGATGGCTGAAGGCGATGCACGAGAAGTATTGGACACTGTCGTGGCAGAGTTGATGGATGTTATTATCCATCATGATGTACGTATGGGTACTGCACTTGAGGAATCTTGAATTTTTTGAGAAAATTATCAGATTATCTTTTGATAAAGGTCTTATTGTAATGCGGGATTTTGGCAATTACAAAAGGTATGTTTTTAACTATGTTAGTGATGTAATAACGGTTTGTGGGATTGAACTTAGTATTCTAATTGCACGTTATCAGAACTTCAACATTCGATTTTTACGATTAAAGAAGAAAAAAATCATCATGATATGGTTGTTAGAAAATTTTGTGGCGTTTATCGTCAATTATGGCTTCGTATTGAAGACATAAAATTTATACCGATTGCTTCACGGTTTTTAGGTCGTATGAATAAAATTAAGGCTGTTCTTGGTTCTGCGTTTAAAGCGTTTACTGTTAAGTTGAAAAAAGCTATTAGGCTTATAAATTGGCTTTTAAATCGTTTATTTTTACAAAAATATTATGCACATACATAATACAACCCCTAAAAAAAGCAGTAATTGTAACAAAAATGAGTGTTCAGAAGAATTTGAATACACTCAAAATACTAACATGATCTTCGGTCATGTAAAAAAGGCTTATGAAAAAATAGAGAAAGGCAGAAACGGCACATCATTTCCTTCAAAAAACAACATTGCTTCAAATCAAACCAGAACTTTTAACTGAAGCATTGCCTCATGTTGCTATGTTCATGAAACATGGATTGCGATCTGAAAGAGATTTAATCGGATCCATGGAGTTTTTAGCGAAAATGAAGGGGATTTCTTCTCATGCCGCTGAAGAAGCTAAAGAGACTATGAGAAAAAATGTGCTTTCTTTTGCTATAAAAGAAAGCACATTGGGGGGGATTAGAGTGACAGCTTTACATATTTTACTCTGAAAAGCGGTCTTTTTTATCTTTTTTCCACAGAAAATAAGTTGCAAGTCCGAGAATGGGAACACTCAATTTGGCAAAAGGGAGATGTTGACTGAGAGCGGCAAGGCTGGAAACGGTCGCATCTGTCATTAGTTTGTGGCGTTGTTCTTCTGTCTTTTTTTGTTGGTCATAGCGTTGATAAGCCTTGAGAACCCGACTGATAATAAGACCTAATCCTGCAAGAGAAAGACAAATTAAAAACATGATACTAGCGGCGGCAAGAGGCTTCATAACAGAACATAACGCAATAAAAATGATGATACATAAAAAAAGCAAAGACATGAAGAATGAAATGCCAATAAACCCACAGCAAATTGCTTGAAGGCGTACTTGCTTGACAGTGCTTTTAAGCCCTCCACCGACAAGATGGTTTAAAAGAGGAGCGATAAACTTATGCATTGCTTAACGACGCAGTAATTGAGAAAGAATAAAACCAACCCCTGCGGCAAACAAAACGCTTTTGCCAGGATTTTTGCGAACGCATTGATTCATGGTTTGTTCAAAATCACTGATTTTGTCTTTTGCTTGAGACATCATGTCTTCACCACTTTCTTTCGCTGAGTGGTATAGTTTTTCGGCTTTGTCTTTGGCGGCGTTAAATTTATTTCCACCAAGATCTGTCAGGGTTGAGGTAATCCCTGAAATTTCATTGCGTAACTTTTCTAATTGCCCTTGTAGGTCTTTTTGTTGGTCTTTTTCTACGGCTGTTTTATCGTGCTGTGTTGTTTTATTCTGGGACATGATATTCTCTCCATCTCTTGATTTATTATATTTGTATTGGTGTGTTCATAGTGATCATTTGCATTGGAGTGAAAATTTTCACTGCTTGAGTAACGCCAAAAGCTTTTTTTGGTTCCTTTCATTTTGTTGAATTTACAACTGTTTTTGATAAAATAGATCTTTCCTATACGATATACTCTGTCCGTTAAGGATCACATCTGTTGAAAATTGTCTTATGCTTTACAGGAATTTAGCACCATTATTCAGTTTCTCGTGGCGCAGTTTTTCTCATAAAAGTTTTTTTTAAAGCGTGTTGAGGCTTATTTTTTAGGCTTGTGACAGATAAAAAACATGGTTGTTATGATTTTGCAGCAGAAGTAATGTCATTTTTATGCTTTTGAAGAAAAGAAAATAATATCGCTGTTCTTTGCTCTCTATGTATTTGGCGACTAAACGAGCACTCCCATTATACTGTTGGTCAGTTTAAGATATTGCGATAGTTCTTTTTTAAAAAAGCTATATTTTTATTTTGGGATAAAAGGGACTTCAGTGCACTGGTTGTTAGAGATGTGTGTATCCTTTTCTTCAAGAGTTTTATGACATTTTTACTGCTTATTCCATGCAAGCAAATATTTTGTTGGATTTAAAAGAGCCGCTGAAATGAGAGAAGCTTTGCGATATGAGGGATTCATTTAACAGGAACGATGATAAATTATTCTTATAAATTAAAATATTATATGCGATATTTCTTATGAGTCTATCATTTTGCCTAATTTATGTAATAAATTGATTGGGTAAGATAAACTTTCTGAATTGTTAGAGAAAAATTTCTTGAGTGATTTCTTTAGAATAAGAGGGAGCTTGTGGAATAAAACTACACTTTATTTATCAAGTTTTCTTTCTTAAGAGGAATGCGAAAATGACGTTAAAAGGGTAGTAGCATTGTGGAACAGTGATGCTATGCGGGGTGACGATCCAGCTCATAAAAAAGATAAAACCAGAAGAATGTGAGATAGAAATGGAATCTGAAACAATACCTTTAGATAATATGTCTGCTGTATTGACAGCGCATGATTTTTCTCCTTTTTCTATGTTTATGGCTGCTGATTGGGTAGTGAAAGCTGTTATCATTATTTTGTTACTTGCTTCTCTGATGTCTTGGACAATTGCTTTTGTGAAAATTATTGAGATCACTTTGGCAAAACGAAGAGTACGTCATGAACTTCAATTAGTTCTTAATGCTCAGACTCTTACGCGTTTGGCAGCTAGCTTGAAAGAAAGTAAAGGGGCTGGTGAGTTTTTTCTCAAAGAAGTCCTTAAGGAGGTGTATCTTTCTACACAACAGGTTCATTTTTCTGCTCCTGAAGGGATAAACGAAAGCTCTGGTGAAAGAACCAGTCCAAGAAAAAGGGCACAAACGCTTGAAGACATTCTCTTTTATGAGAAGAGCAATCAATATGAAGATGTTTCCCGCGATGTTCGCGATGTTAAGGCTCGCGATGTTCATGAAGGTTTAAAAGAAAGAGTTCATTCACTTTTGTCACGCTGCTTGCTGGCTGCTACACGCCGTGTTGCATGTGGAAGCGCTGTTCTTGCAACCATTGGTGCAATTGCTCCTTTTGTTGGTCTTTTTGCAACTGTTTGGGGAATTATGAATTCTTTTATTGGGATTGCTCAGTCTCAAACAACGCGACTTGATGTGGTTGCTCCTGGAATTGCTGAAGCCTTATTCGCAACGGCTATTGGGCTTTTTGTAGCTATTCCTGCCGTTGTTATGTATAATAGCCTTATGCGTGCTTTGAATGGTTATCGTAATGATTTAGGCGATATCGCTGCTGCTCTTGAAAGGCTCTTGAGCCGTGAACTTGATAAACAAAGACAACAGAAAAGTCATAAAAAATGAAAGCAAGCCTCAATAATGATTGGGATACAGACGAGAGTGGGTTGCAAAGCGAAATCAATGTGACCCCTTTTATTGATGTTGTATTGGTATTGCTTATTGTTTTTATGGTTTCAGCACCTTTGGCGACATCTGTTATTTCCGTTCAGCTTCCTTCTATAACTCAAGCACTTGCAGTGGTTCAGTCTGATGAACCTCTTTATGTTACTTTGCAAAAAGATCGTTCTCTTTACATTGGTAATCATCTTGTAGAACAAGCAGCTTTGAGAGAAGCTTTGTTGAAGGAAACTACGCAAAATTTAGAGACAAAAATTTTAATCAAAGCGGATAGTGAAATTGATTATGGTACTGTCATCGATTTATTAAATCAAATACGCATGGCTGGATATAATAAAATCGGTCTTGTGGGATTGCAAAACTCTACCAATCTTACTTCAAGAGGTGTGATCAATAATAAAATAACAGGGGTAGCGGACGCTGCTGTCGATGGAGCGGGTGGTAATGTTGTGGGGCATGTGGATGCCGTAACAACGGGCACTGCGGTAAACGCTAATATTTCAGGAGCTGCCTCTGACCAGTGATAAAAAACAGCCTTTGTTGCAGGAAGCAAAGCGTATTACTCAAAGTCGTAGAGTGAAATTGATGAGGGTTCTGTCGTGGATTTATTAAACCCAATACGCATGGGGTTCATATATTGAATCTGTTTTGTAGGATTAAGCTCTACTAATCTTGCCTCAAGAGATGCGATCTAGAGAAATAGCAGGGGCAATTGTTGTATGTCTTAATACATCTTAAAGCACTTTTTGCGACAGTGTTTATCAATAGTATAACGGTAAACCTCCTGTAAAATAATAAAAAATCTATCGAACATCACCATCTTTATACTTAACAAAAGAGCAAGCGAACACTATTATAGTATTTATATTTTTTCCCAATGTTGCGACAGTGCTTAGTACAAGTATTCATTATAGGCATTTTTCCAGTTTTTATCTATATGCTAGTCATGTTTGGAACGTGAGAGACATGCTTTTGATTGATTTAATATAAATAGATTTGCAATGAAAGAATTTTACAGTCTTGAGATTTTTCATTTAAGTTGCAAGACAATTAATTATTATTATAAATCAATATGATATATAGATTGTAGTCATTACAAACGGTGTGTGAACTCTTAATGGTTAATGCCAATGTTTTTATTATGGGAGAGGGGTATCCGGTGGGTGATAACGAAGTTTTTTATAGCGCAAGAAACGTAATTGAGAGATGATTGTTTAGAGGGGCGGGCGTTTAGTGAAAGAACTTTGAGAGTGGTAAATGCACACTCCTTCGGCACTTTAAAAGCCCAAGGGGTTTTAAGTGAAAGAGTGGTTAGAATCAGCGTGTGTTATATTTTGAGAGTAGCGATTTTTTCAGAGCTTCTTAAGTGTGCCCTGTTGAACCAAAACCTCCTGTTCCACGGCTTTCGTTATGGCTTTGGGTATTTTGCTCTGGTTCAATGGCGCAAACATTAACTTGAGATACAGGGGCGATGACCGTTTGGGCAATGCGCATTCCCCGTTGGATAGAAAAGTCTTCTTGGCCCAAATTGATAAGAAGGACTTTGACTTCACCACGGTAGTCACTATCAATCGTTCCTGGAGTGTTGAGGCATGTGATGCCGTGTTTTAAGGCTAAGCCAGAGCGTGGACGTATTTGTGCTTCAAACCCAAGAGATAAATGAAAAATGAGACCTGTTGGAATAAGTGCCCGCTGCCCAGGGGCAAGAATAAGCGTTTCTTCTTCTCCAATTGCTGCACGTAGATCAAGACCAGCAGAACCAGCCGTTGCGTAGTGAGGAAGTTCTAAACCTTGTCCGTGTGCAAGACGCTGAACAAATAAAGTCTGGGCATGTGAAGATTGAGAAGAGACAGGATGGTTGTTTAGAGGAGCGTTGGTTTCAGTGTGCGACATGATCAAGGCATTTCCAAAATATGAGGTCTAGAAGAAAATGATACTTTAACAAAAGATATCCATAAAACCAAGTCGATAAAGGTTTGTTGATCCAGGTTGTCCCCAGAGCTTCATGATCTAGAGTATTCCAAAACTCCATCTAACACTATCAATAGCATCATCAATGATGGCTTATACTTAGGGACATGCGCTTATTTGAGATCTAAATTATGGTTACAGATAAGATTTTTTAGATACTACCGATAAGAATACCTGTGGCAAAAACCAGAGCACCACCAATGATGACCTGTAAAGAGGCACGCCAAAAGGGAGTTGACATGAATTTGTTTTGGATCCAGACGATGGCGCCGAGTTCGAAAAAAACAATGATAAAGGCAATAATTGTCGCTACATAAAAAGAGTTGATCAAATAGGGAAGAGTATGGCCTAATCCTCCCAATGTTGTCATAATGCCGCTGGCAAGACCTCTTTTTAATGGCGAACCACGCCCTGATAATTTGCCGTCATCGTGGGCTGCTTCTGTGAAACCCATCGAAAGTCCCGCACCAATTGAAGCTGAGAGCCCTATCAAAAAAGTTTGATGCGTGTCTCCCGTGGCAAAAGCTGCCGCAAAAATGGGGGCAAGGGTGGAGACAGAGCCATCCATTAACCCTGCAAGACCTGGTTGAATCCAAGTCAAAAGTGTTTGTCTTTGCGCTTTCGAAGTTTTTTTTATGGTGTGATTTGTTGCTGTTGTTTTTTGGGAGGGATGGCGGCTCTTGCCTTTCACAAGAGAAGTTCTGTCACATAATGAACCGATAGTGTTTGCACGATTATGGCAAGAAAGGCACAAAAGTTGCTTATAATTTTTAAGCTCTTGAAGCCCCATGGCGGTAAAAACCGCAGCCTCCTTAGAGGAATAAGGCTCTAGAGCTTTTGCATATTTTAAATAGAGCGCCGCATGTTGCTCTTTTACTTTGAGCGCTTTAAGCATCACGTTTTGTGCTGAACGAAAGGACAGAGCTTTACGTTGTACAAATGAAAAAAACAATTTCAGCATTTTCTGTTCCTTTGCACTTTAGAATAATTCTAAAACATAAGAAAAATAAATCGAAAGTCAATCTAAAAGTTAAAAACTGAAAAATTGCAAAAAGGTTGCACTGAGAAAAAAGAATGCTGGGAAGTCAAGAAAGCAAAGGAGATTTATCAAGAAGAATGGTCACATGAAAAAAATGATTGCGTGAAAAAATTTAAGAGATAATGTGCTTTATTTTGTTACAGGGATGTTTCAATGGAGTATTTCAATGTATTGAAGCTCGAGAATGTAGGGAAAGGAATAAGCTAGCACCATCATTCATTTTACGCTTTCAAAATACTGTAACAGCTCTTGGAATTTGAAATGATTCTTTGAAGGAGAATTTTTATCAAGGGATAAAAGCCCATTTCGCGAGGGGGGTCGTGAAGAGTATAGAAGGGTAGAGCGGCAAAATTTCCATGAAATAATATAAACTCTATTGAGTCTTCTTAATCTTTACGCTTCATAAAAGTGCAAGCCGGCATCATCATACACCTTAAGCTCCCAGTGTTGCGACAGTCTTTAGGACGGTTCATTATAGGCATGGCATTTTATTGTACAGTTTTACACCACGCATTCCGCTTGTGGAGGGGGCAGCGCCAGTATTCTTATGATATTTACGCGCATTTAGCGTTGTTACAGCTTTTGTATTTAGGTGGATTTGTTAGCATGTAACGAATTATCTTTTTGTGTTGTAATTGCAGGGGCAGGTTTAAGGGTGGGAGTGCATAAATGAGAGAGAGAGATTATTATATCAAATTGTTTGAGATTACGCATAAAAATTTACCCTTTATGAAGGGGCATTAATCGCCTTGTAACTTGCCTGATATCTTGCATGAAAGCCCCAAATTCAGTATGATTCTCTTTTTTAATAACGATCTCATATCAAAATCATTTATTTTCATATCATGAGGAAGATGGCTCATTTTGAAGAATGGGATAAGTTATAGCGTGAAAGGGTATAATAATCTCTATCTTTCAAAAAAAGTAGTTTTGATGTAAAAAAAAGAGCTAAATTGTGCAGATAAAAAGGGAGCATATATGGAAAATAGTGATGGTTTGAAATTATGGCAACTTTCTGAAAAACTCACAATATCACAGTCCGCATTGTTAATAGCCGGATTGAATCCAGGAAAGTATTGGTTTGTCAACAAATTAGAACCAGAAAAAAGTGATATTTACGAAGATTGTGTTCTTTTATCATTAGAAAATACTGCTAATTTCCGTGCAGCCTATCATGCTATCGTTCAAGCGGGAAAAAGCAATCGATTAGAGATAGAATGGTCGTACTATAATTTTTTGGATTTTATAGATGCAGATTCCTCATATGTTCTCGTTGAAGATTTGAAAAAATGGCTTTTATGGCGTAATAAACGATTTTCATTTTTTTTCCCTGAGGATGATTCTGCTGAGACTAAGGATCAAAACTATGCGTTTCAAGATCCAACGCATCCACCTTATGCTCCAAAGCTTGCTGCTATTGTTGCGGCATGGGAAGCGGTGAGAGAGGCTGAACCAAATAAAAGTGTTAAACAGACGCTTATAAAATGGCTACAAAAAAATGCTTCTCAATATAATTTATTAAATGAAAAGAGCAATAAGCTCAAAAAAGATGTGATTGAACAGCTCGCAAGTGTTGCTAATTGGGAACCTACCGGAGGGGCGCCAAAAACAACAGCCAGCTCTCTTTGATTAAAAGAAAAAGAGATTAAAAAGAGTGATAATTCTGTTTGTTTTAATTTTCTTTCTGTTTCAGAAAGCCCCCTCTGGGGGAGGTTTAAGATATCTTCCCCTATAGCTTAGTATATTGTTTTTAAATAATAAAACAATATTTCCATTTTTCAAATGTTTTTATCGTTATAATTGAAGATGAGAAAGAGTAAAATAAGAGTGAAATCTCTCCTATAGTTTTCGTAACTTACCTCTCTATTTTTGTTTGATTTTTTTTGTCATTTTGCAATCCGTCATAAATTTAAGGAGTGCGATATGATTAAAGTTAATCTTTTTTTTTACTATGCGTAAAAGTGTGAAAATTTTTCGAGGAAATGTACGGATATTTGGCAATGTGTTGCGGATGAGGTGGTACATAAATCGTTTAGAGTAGGTTTATTATCGCGTTGGCTAAAATTTGAAATGATCACTGTTATTCAAATAGTCGAAGTTGAGCGTCGTGCATTTCTTGCGTAAAGAAATCTTGCCATCTATGAGCGGGTGAGAGTTTTTCTTAAGAAATTTGCACAATAGTGAAACCAGTTAGCAAAACCCGTTCTGTGACGCAACAAAAAGGATGTCATAAATGATTATCTTATCATAAATATGCTCTAAGAATAACCGGTGTGTGGCGAAAGTCTATGGCGTAGTCGCTATAGATTTTTGCTCCGTGTGTGATGATCAATACTCTTGTTTATCTCTTGTCAATGCAAGTGCCAATGAAAGTGATGGATGTCTATTGCTCCATTGTGATGCTTGGTTGTTCATGTTTAGAAATGACAAGTGTATTGAACGCAATAGGGCTGATAGAAGGGAGAACACATCCTGTAAAAAATAGGTGTGTTTTAAAATAAAGCTGATAAACGGAATTATTTTTTTATCTACCTTTTATATGGTGAGAAAACAGGTATTCAAAGCGCAAGCATAAGCAATTCAGCAGTAAATCCCAAAATAGCTTAACATAGATCGTTTCTCGGAAAGGAGGAAAAAAAGTCTATCTGCAAAAGCTATGTTAGGTCGTGTGATCGGTGAAATAATGCGGTTAGGGCAATAAACGATTGTTATTGGTGAAGAGATAGAAATTGGTTGGGTGTTGATTTCTGGTTTATTACAGAATTTTCTTTGTTATCTCGTAAAATACTATCATTTGAGGTATGGTAATATAAAACAAAGCTTTTTTGAAACGCTTAAGTGTTTTTTTCAGTGTGTGGTGAATGTTCTTAAGTTTGTTGAGCCTTAGATTTAAGTGAATTATGTATCAGTGACTCTACCCCAGTGGAGGAAAGCCACTAAAATTCAAACTCTTGATAGATCGACATTGGTTAAGAATCTCCGTTTTTAAAAGGGCGAGGAGGAAGTCAATTTGATAATTGGTTAAGAAGATTTTGGGATCTTGGTTGTTATCATATGGGATAATTCTGGGGAGGCATATAATTTGTGTGTTTTAAGGTGATAGGTGAGGGGAGAGCAATTTATACTTTAAATGAGGGGAGAAAGATGAGAGCTCTTAGAACACGTGTATTGTTCCAAGTAGTAAAATGCTGAATTGATAAAGTCACGGGTTTTGGACTGTTGAGAAGAAATAGGAGAAAAGGAGAATTTTCTTTCATTGTTTTGGGACGTTGATTGTTTAGGGAGGCGTTTTAAAAGATGAGAACCCATGGATGTAAATGTGCACTGCTTTGTTTCCAAAGGGGTTCTTTTTTATAGCTTCTTAAAGTGTAGGCACTGTTGAAACACTCCCCTTGTAGCATAGCTTTATGGCTTGGGGAGGGAGAATTTTGTTTTAGTATTTACGCTGAGGCACAAGAAGAAGAGGTATGTCTTTTTTTGAAAGAGTATAGGTGTTTTTAAGTTATGGCTTTTTATGAATTGAAAGAATGCCTTTTGAAGTAATATAGAGGCTTATAAGGGTGAAAAATAGGCTAGCAACGACATTCCAACCGGCAAATGAGAGAAAAAGAAAGCGTGTGGATGTTTCAGAACAAGAAGGGGGATGAATGTTGTTTAATTGGTTAAGCAGCTGGTTAATGTCTGAGGTTTTTCTCACTGTGCTTAAACCACAACTGAGTGGAGCTGCCCAAAAGCCATATTCAACACCCACATGATAAATAGCTAAAACAAGGCTTATACACATTAAGACAAAAACATACAAAAATAAAAGTTGTATCCAAGCAGACATGCGAAAAAACCATGCCCCAAAACCTGCTAAGAGCAAAAATGGTATGGCACCATAATAGGGAAAACGCTCTATGAGACATAAATCGCAAGGAAGATACCCTCCAAAATATTCAAACCCAAGGGCTAGACTTATTGTAGCGGATAAGCAAAAAGCGAGAAAAAAAGCCCATAAACTTTGTTCTTTTCTGCTGGGTTCAAGGTGAAGGTGCTTATGTAAAAGTGGGTGAGAAGACAAAACGCATGCCATTAAGTCTGTTCCTTATAAAAGCTTCTTGTCTAAAAAAGCTATGAAAACTCCATAAATTAAAAGGAGACTAACACAACCAATAAGAATAATCCATTTGAAATGCTGTACTAGAAAATTCATTGCTTTTTGCCCAAAATGTTTAATCAGCCACGCGAGAAGATAAAAACGAGCGCCTCTAGAAAAAATACAAATAAGAATGAAAAGGTCAAGACGTACACTCATTACACCGGCCAAAATTGTGACAATCTTGATGGGAGGAAGATGAAAAAAACCTGATGTTATCAGTAAAATGATTAGAAATTGCAGGGTTGCACTATTTTTCAGAGATTCAAAACTTTCAACCTTACCGTAAAGTTCTAAAATGGGTTTGGCAAGGATATCATAGGCAAAATGTCCGATAAACCAACCGGCAATGCCTCCCAAAACAGAACAGATAGTCGCCATCAAAGCATAGCGATAAGCCCGCTTTTGATGGATAAGCAGCATCGGAATATATAAAACATCTATGGGAATTGGAAAAACAGAACTTTCTATAAAGGCAATGAAACCAAGCCAGTGTGGTGCTGTACGCCGATTTGCTAAAGAAATCGTCCAAAGCTTTAATTTGTTTAATATCATGAGGCTTTCTATAAATTTAAGAGGTAAAGACTTTACAAATGAGATTGCTATAAATCCCGTAGAAAAATCCAATAAAGAAAATATTCCATAAAACAGATAAGAAAATGATATGAATTCTTAAAAAATGAGAACTCTGCTGTTGACGAATCTGTTCTTCTTCATATAGTGCAAAGGAATAATCGACAAGTCTGTCTTTTATAGCAATGTGCGGGTGTGGTGGAACTGGTAGACGCGCCAGACTCAAAATCTGGTTCCGAGAGGAGTGTCGGTTCGAGTCCGACCACCCGCACCATTTCATAAATATCTTCCTTTATTCTGTTATGGTCCATTACGTTGATTTATAAAACATGTGCGATTTATAAAACATTGATTTATAAACAGTGCTTAATGTTTTGCATGTTGAATGAAAAACCTCGAATACCAGAAGATTTTCTCATTTCAAGTCTGTTTATAGTAAATTAACCAAAATCATGTCTCTTGTACGGTACAAGCTGGATAAGCTCGCGTGGAATGAAATTTTACAAAAAATGAATAAAAAAGCCTCTTATGAACCGTTTCAAGGACATCATTGGGGGTAAAGTGTATGATGGATGGTGCCAACTTGCACTTTTATGAAGTGTAAAGATGGTGCTCTATAGATTTTATATTCTTGTGGGCGCTGTCGCAAAATGGGCTTGAGGGTTTTGGAAGATGTTTCTTTAAAACACGCATGTGAATTGGCAACCCAAGTGTCTTGGATTTGAGTGTATTTGGGATTTGAGTGTGTTTGGTTTGGAGCGCTGTCGTATGACATGAAGGGCGTGATCCCAAAAAATACGTGAGAAACGAAAGTATGAGGCAATGCGTAATCTCCACTCTTTAAAAGACAGAGCTTTAGAGGCTTAAAAGATAGTGCTTTAGAGGCTTTTGAAAGTTGTAAAGCCGAAGTAAAAGGAAATGGTAAGGTTGGAAATTGGTTTTTGCCTTGACAACTTCATGTTCTTCTCACATGAAGCTGTCTCCCCGTTACAGAAATTACATAAACAGAGAACCGCAATATCCTCTCTCCACTCTGGTATACAATAGCTGTAAAACACTGTCATTTGAAGTGTGGTAATATAGGGTTTGTAAACTTCCTTGAAACGTTACAGTATTTTTTTTTCAATATGTGTTGGATATTCCTAAGTGTGTTTGTCTTGATTTAGGTTTAAGGGCATTCCATGAGGAGGCGTCCAGAGGAGACCGCCCAAGAGTCGTTGTGTTTTTACAAACGGACATGGTCTTTAGAAAGGGGTTTTTAGAATCTTTAGCCTTCAAGAGTGGAGAGGTAAGTCAACATCATCCTATAAAACTGCAATTGATATACAATATCTATATTTATTTTAAAGAAATATCTCTTAATAACTGCTCTCCTTTATTTTACGATGGCGCTTAGTGGTATGATGGTAAAGCTTTTATATTCTAAAATGCATCACATGAAAGGGTGAGAGGATAGGGGCTTGCTTTAAAAGAATGAGAGGCTGGATTGTTTCGGGACTATTTGTTTACAGTTCAGTACTGGTTTTTAGAATCTAGGTCTTTTTAGGGGGGAAAGGGGCATAAAAAAACCCCGTTTTTAACAGGGTTTTTTAATAGCTCGATTTTTCTATAAAACTTAGAATTTATAGGCGATACCAAAGCGAACATCATGCGTTTGAGAGGAGATTTTAAGGTTATCCTTTGCAAATTTCTTTTTAAAAAAATCTGAATAACGATATTCTGTACGCATGATGATATCATCTGTCATTGCAAGATCAAAACCTCCACCAACAGTGTAACCAAACATTGTTTTTGTCTTATCTAACACATTGCCAGAAGCAAAAACTTTCGAATCTTCTTGCGATTTTGATAAAAGTGACATGATATATTGCATCTGTGTATAGGCTATACCCCCTGCAATATAAGGCATAAGACGATGGGAAGCAAAACCAATACGCGCGCGCGCAGCACCAGTCCACTTTTCTTTCAATGTTACACTGCTGATAACAATGTCACTATGGTTGGGTATCGTTTCATCCCGAGCTACAGGTTTTATGATAGGAATCCCTGCTTCTTTAAAGGCAATGTTAATAGAGTCTAATTTATCTAGAATTTGCTTTCCATTGTCTGTTTGGGTGCTTTTCCTCCCAGACCAGACTATGTCCGTATCAAAACCGAAAGCAAGGTTATCTCCCAGATCAATATTAGAACCTGCATAAAAACCTGCTCTCACCCCTGATGGTTTCGGTGATAAATTTCTATCAACCCAAGCCCATTTTCCGTCCTTGGCTTCTTGTGCGTAATTTAGAGTATTTTTACTAGAAAAATATCCAATTTGTCCTCCAAAATAAAAACCAGACCAAGAAAAAGGTGCAGAAGCAGTAACCGGTGAGGTACGTGACGATGAATCATTTTTCAATGAAACCTTCGGTTTTGATTGCTCAAAGATTACTGTATCTGCTGCTTGCGCTGTTGAAGCGGTAATGAAAGGGAAAATAGATAGTGGAATTAAATATTTTGTTTTCATAAAAAATGTTTTCATAAAAAGCGTCCCCAATTTATTTCGGATACAAAGCGTATTGTATATAAATTGGTTAAAAAAATCTATAGTTAATATCATTATGAAAAAAAATACTCAAAAAAAGATCTATAATTACTCATATTTAAGCGTTTTTAAAACTTGTTTTCGTGCTATTATCCCGCGTAGGTATTAATTTTTCAGGATTTTTAATATACTCCTTCAGTGTTCTCTGTGTTTTAGAAAAAAATATAGTATAGTAAACAAGCTTTTGATTTGCTTAAAGCATTATCCATTATGATTGATATCGTTGTGCTTAATATTCAATTGGTAGTAAACAATGCATATTGGCACCATCATATTCTTTGCTCGTTTCTGATAGTGCGTAGCTTTATATTGCGATAGCCTTTTGAGCACTTGAGAGGATGAGCGACTTTATTTCTTTTTTATCTATATGCCACTTTTGCTTATGACAATCCAAGCGAATAGTTTTGATTGATTGATTGAATGGAATAGGAAGAATAAGAAGGAGCAAAGTGCGCGAATCTAATGTTTTATGAGGTTTCTCATGCACTATGTAAAATGATAAACTCTCCTTATCCGTTCGTCTAAGCCGGAATGTGGATGAGAGCCTAAAAAATGAATGTCGTTGGCAATTTTAAAGTGATTAGCGCGTATACTCAGGTTTTTGTGGAAATGGGTGAGGGCGCTATGTTGGGCAAATGCCTCAAATTTCTTGCGAGCTGTCAAGGATATCCCCGTCAGAGAGCTGATTGTTTCAGCAAAAGCCAAAACCTTTCGGTGCATTGAGTTCTGTTCCAACCGCTGTTTCTCTATTGAGCACTCCCATCTTTACGCTTCATAAAGGAGCAAGCCGGCACCATCATTATATTTGCCAGCTCGTGGGTGTTGAGACAGACCTTGCATTAAGACGGTTGATAAGAGCCATTTTTAGTCCTTATCTTATACAATTTCTATCCACACATTCATCCCGCCACACATTCACCTCGCTTGTGATGTGCAAGTAAGTGACCTTGATTGATTCAAAATGGGACAGATTTAAAAGGAAAAAATCTTACGGTATTCAGGATTCTCATTCAATATGAATAACGCTAGATTAGCCTTATAAATAAACACATTATCTCATTGAGACAAGAGCACAAATATGACCAGAGCCTAAAATGAACGCTGTGGGTAATCGTTATTGGCCATCATCGGGGCGTTTACACCCCGATCTTTTGACAGAAAGATTTGTTTTAAGACGTTTGCATTTTTTAGTGGGTTGTTTATTGGGGAGAAATCATCTTTTTGGGATCAACTAATCGGTCATAATCTTCTACAGAAACGCCTGCTTTTAATGCTTCAGTGCGCAAAGTTGTATCATTTTTATGCGCTGCTTTAGCAATTTCAGCAGCTTTTTCGTAGCCAATTTCTGGTGCAAGAGCTGTGACTAACATGAGTGAGCGCTCCATGAGCGAGTGAATATGAACGCGATTGGCCCTTAATCCTTGAATGCAATGCATATCAAAAGAGCGCATGCAATCACCAAGAAGGGTAATTGATTGTAAAACGTTATAGCCAATAACAGGTTTATAAACGTTGAGTTCAAAATGTCCTTGGCTTGCGGCAAAGGTTACACTGGTGTGATTGCCAAAAACTTGGCATGCGACCATGGTTAAGGCTTCACATTGCGTGGGGTTGACTTTGCCAGGCATAATAGAAGATCCGGGTTCATTTTCAGGAAGACTGAGTTCCCCTAAACCTGAACGTGGTCCTGAGCCTAAAAACCGAATGTCATTGGCAATTTTAAACAGATCAGCAGCTAAGGCATTCAAGCTTCCGTGGAAATGCGCAAGGGCTCCATGATGGGCGAGTGCTTCAAATTTATTGCTGGCAGTTTGGAACGTTATTCCTGTGAGAGAGCTTACTGTTTGCGCAAAAGCAATGTCAAAACCTTTTGGCGCATTGAGTCCTGTGCCAACAGCCGTGCCACCTTGAGCAAGCATTTGGACATCAGCAAGAGCATTTTCAATGCGCTGAAGATTGGCTTCTAATGCGGCACGATAGCCTGAAAATTCCTGCCCTAAGGTTAAAGGCGTTGCATCTTGGGTATGGGTGCGGCCGATTTTAATGATGTCTGCAAATTCTTGCTCTTTTTGTTTTAATGTAGCAATAAGAGCTTCAAGGATTGGCAGTAAGTGTTGGCGTGTTTGCAACGTGGTGGCAATGTGAAGCGCTGTAGGAAAGGAATCGTTCGATGATTGACTCATATTGACATGGTCATTGGGATGAACTGGTTTTTTGCTTCCAAGTTTTCCTCCCAAAATCTTACTAGCACGATTAGCAATGACTTCATTGACATTCATATTGCTTTGTGTGCCAGAACCTGTTTGCCAGACGGAGAGTGGAAAATGCGTATCAAAATCGCCGGCAAGCACCTCATCGGCGGCGGCAATAATTGCCTTTCCAATATGT
Organism: Bartonella sp. OC68QHHN; assembly: GCF_042193875.1. Taxonomy (NCBI): domain Bacteria; kingdom Pseudomonadati; phylum Pseudomonadota; class Alphaproteobacteria; order Hyphomicrobiales; family Bartonellaceae; genus Bartonella; species Bartonella sp. OC68QHHN. The sequence continues at coordinate 22,744 of NZ_JBHIME010000051.1, forward strand.
TCTTGTAGCTTTCCTTTGTCCATATTTACAACAGCTGCAGCTTTTTTGATAAGGACTAAGGCATAGATGATGGCAAGAGGCTGCTTTTCACTGCCAATATTAAAATTATGCAGAGAACGTTCAGTTTGTGCGCCCCAATAACGATCTTGACGTACCGAAATCGTTCCAAAGCTATCCGTTTCCTGACGTGTTTCAACCATGATAAGATCCTTTTTTGTTCACGGGTTCTTAAAAAAGCTAAATAACGCGAAAGTGCAATGAGAGGCAAGACTTTGAAGCTTTATTTAGAAAAATTATTATTTAGAAAAATTATTTTATGGCTATTCTTGACATTGAGAGATGCCGATTTTATATCTAGCTCATACTAGCACTCGTAATTTGAGAGTGCTAGCAAGAACTTTAAGATTAATCCAATTATGTTCAGTTTTAAGGATTTAAAACATGGCTAATATACAATTCCGCCCACTTCACGACCGTGTCGTTGTCCGTCGGGTTGAATCTGAAAATAAAACGGCTGGTGGGATTATCATCCCTGATACAGCAAAAGAAAAACCTCAAGAAGGCGAAGTGATTGCTGTTGGCAATGGCGCTCTCGATGATAACGGAAAGCGTGTGCCTTTAGAAGTCAAAACAGGAGACCGTATCCTCTTTGGAAAATGGTCTGGAACTGAAGTCAAGATTAATGGGGAAGACCTCTTAATCATGAAAGAATCTGATATTATGGGAATTATGGGCTAATTGAAGCGCTTAATTTTTCATTGTGTACTATTTTGAGAAAACTCCAAGGAGAAATTAAATGGCTGCTAAAGAAGTCAAATTTGGCCGTGAAGCGCGTGAGCGTTTGTTGCGCGGTGTCGACATCCTTGCTAATGCTGTTAAGGTGACACTCGGCCCTAAAGGTCGCAATGTGGTGATTGATAAATCATTTGGTGCGCCTCGCATCACAAAAGATGGTGTATCCGTTGCAAAGGAAATCGAACTGGAAGATAAGTTCGAAAATATGGGTGCACAAATGTTGCGCGAAGTTGCTTCTAAAACCAATGATATCGCTGGTGATGGAACAACAACAGCTACTGTCCTAGGACAAGCTATTGTGCAAGAAGGTGTTAAAGCTGTTGCTGCGGGTATGAACCCAATGGATCTTAAACGCGGGATTGATGCTGCTGTGGATGAAGTGGTGGCAAACCTCTTCAAAAAAGCAAAAAAAATCCAAACTTCAGCAGAAATTGCACAAGTAGGAACAATTTCCGCTAATGGCGCTGCTGAAATCGGTAAAATGATCGCTGATGCTATGGAAAAAGTGGGCAATGAAGGCGTCATTACCGTGGAAGAAGCTAAAACTGCTGAAACGGAATTAGAAGTCGTTGAAGGAATGCAATTTGACCGTGGCTACCTTTCCCCTTATTTTGTCACAAATGCTGAGAAAATGGTCGCTGATCTTGATGATCCTTACATTCTCATTCACGAAAAGAAGCTGTCTAATTTGCAATCCTTACTTCCTGTGCTTGAAGCTGTTGTGCAATCTGGAAAGCCACTTCTCATTATCGCTGAAGATGTAGAAGGTGAAGCTTTGGCAACGCTCGTGGTCAACAAATTGCGTGGTGGTTTGAAAATTGCTGCTGTAAAAGCACCTGGATTTGGTGATCGTCGTAAAGCAATGCTTGAAGATATCGCAATCTTGACATCCGGACAGGTTATTTCTGAAGATGTGGGTATTAAACTTGAAAATGTCACTTTGGATATGCTTGGACGTGCAAAGAAAGTGAATATTTCTAAAGAAAACACCACCATTATTGATGGTGCTGGACAAAAGTCTGAAATTACTGCTCGCGTCAATCAAATCAAGGCTCAGATTGAAGAAACAACTTCTGACTATGACCGTGAGAAACTGCAAGAAAGACTTGCTAAACTCGCTGGTGGTGTTGCTGTTATCCGTGTGGGTGGTGCAACAGAAGTTGAAGTGAAAGAAAAGAAAGACCGTGTTGATGATGCTTTGAATGCAACACGTGCTGCTGTTGAGGAAGGTATTGTTGCTGGTGGTGGTACCGCATTGTTGCGTGCAGCAAATGCGTTGACCGTTAAGGGAAGTAATCCTGACCAAGAAGCTGGTATTCATATCGTTCGCCGTGCTCTTCAAGCGCCAGCACGTCAAATCGCAACCAATGCCGGTGAAGAAGCCGCGATTATTGTGGGCAAAGTGCTGGAAAATAATGCTGACACTTATGGTTACAATACCGCAACCGGTGAGTTCGGTGATTTGATTTCTTTGGGAATTGTTGATCCAGTGAAAGTTGTGCGTTCTGCTCTCCAGAATGCGGCTTCAATTGCTAGCCTTCTGATTACAACAGAAGCAATGGTTGCTGAAGTTCCAAAGAAAGATACACCAATGCCTCCAATGCCTGGTGGCGGAATGGGTGGAATGGGCGGAATGGATTTCTAAGCTCTTTTCCATAGAGATAATAAAAAAACGGGCCTTCTGTGCCCGTTTTTTTAATTGCTTTTTCACGTTTTGTATAGTTCTTCCTTTTATGACAGTTATTTTATAGCATTTTTTTATTTTTCATTGGTTGATGTATCGCCATTGTGAATAGATCTCTCTTTATTCATGACTTTTTCTCTTGCATTTATGAGATGTTTTTATTTATGAGATGTTTTTATTGTGCGGGGATCGTAGTTTCCTTTGAAAATATTTTATTGATAAAAATACAACTTTTTGATTTATAGTCATTTCTTCCTTATACAGTTCTATTTTTTCATTTCAAGTTTATGCATGCACCATTAAAAAATCCTGTGTTTGTGCTTTAGTGTTTGTGTTTTAGAAGTGCGAATGGTTTTTATGAACCAACGCAAGAGTTAGTCCCCATTGAAAGTTGGACAGAGCATGTTGGCTCTTGTTTGTTTTTTTATGAATAAGATGCTGGTGTTTAAGCTTTTGTATGAAAAAATTCAAGGTTTGCTCTGTTAAAGGGGTTTTGTAACTGGGACAAGCCTATCTCTGTTTGGTTAATCTCTGCAATAGAAAAACAGGACTCATTGAGGAAGAATGTAAAGGCATATAATCACTCGTCTTGTCATCCTCTTTTTGCTTTATGACTTATAGTAATATCTTATTAAATAACGAAGATGATGCCTCACGCTTTTGTTGCTTGCGTATCTTTTTTTTGTGAAATTTCGTCATTATGTAGCACTTGCACAAAACCAATGTTTATTAGTGATTTGTGTTATTTATTACCCTTAGCTCTATTATGAGTTTTGCATAACATTTCACAATTAGCCTTGTCGGTTGCACCCCCTTTACTCCAAGCGGTTACATGGTCTGCATCCATGTCGGCAAGTTTCCAAATTTTATTTTTATTGACATTGTCACTGATTGCACATAGCGGGCAGTTTGAAATCCCATTCACTTCGGCATTGGCAGTTTGTTTGGCATAGGTTGATTTTTTTGTAGCTTCATCAAATACTCTTACATTAAGTAATTTTTTATCCATCATACCACCTAGCACATATTCAAAAATTCCTTTACGGTCTTTGACATAAGGGTCTGAATATAGGTTTTTTACTTGCTCACTAATGGTTTGCGGATTGTAAGGCTTGGATTTGTAGGTTTCATATAGTCGCCCCCATTCTATCCCCTGCATTTCTTTCTCAACAGTAGTAAAAATCCCTGATACCCAGTCAATTACGGTATTAAAATAGGTTTTTAGTTCGCTGATGTTGTCATCATGACGGTGACGGCTCATGTAGTCGCCTCCATTGTTACGGCTGACCCATTCAAGGGCGGTGGCTAAAAAGTCTTGGCGGTAAAGCTGACCCTCGCACATAACTCGCCCATTTGTTAATATTGGCGTTTTGGCTGTTGCTAAATTCGGCTTTTGCTAGGGTTACAAATTTGCCTGAATAGACAGCATTTAATAATTCTTGTTCATTGAGTGGTACGCCTGCAATGTTGATGGTTTTAAACCAGTTTTTAATTTCGATTTCCTCACCGTCACACACATATACTAAAAGATTGGTTTTATTAATCAAATCTTGCTGTTCAGGTGGTAGTGAGTTGAAATATTGCGGGGTCTTATTGTTATCCATGATGGCAAATTTATTGGTAACAAATCGCCCGATACTGGTAATGCGTTGCTGTCCGTCTAAAACCTCATAGATACCATCCCCTGTTTGGTTAAAATACAACAAACCCAATGGGTAGCCCTTTAGGATAGATTCGATAACGGCAACATCACGTTTACCATCAGCATAGATATAATTGCGTTGGTATTCAGGTTGAATGGTAAGTTTGCCAGATAAGCCAAATAAGCCTTTGCCTTCAAATTCGTTGTAGGTGAATCCATGACAGATATCGGCAATGGTATAGGTCTTAAGCGTGGTTTTCATAAATTATTCTTATTTCCCGTTAGATGCTTCATCAGCGACAACATTTAACATTAGTTGAATTATAGAAATACAATCAAGGGCATTTTTAATTTTTAATTTTCGATATTTTGCGGTGCTAGACTTATTGAAATTATTTGACTGCATAGAGCCATAATATGATATCGTGTCATCAAGCATCATTTCTTTGGTAGCCCCACCGACAAAATAGACAACCAAATCTCGTTTCAAAAATAAATTATCATCGAAATACTGTTCACTTAAAAACTTAACTGTAGTAGCACTATAATCTATACCGCCTTTATTATTTTTAACGAACTGCCCGTTACTGTAATCAATACTAAAAAGAAAACGCAAATAGAAATCTTTATTCATTTCTATAGTTTTAACATGGTTAGTATAAGTACCTAATATATCAAAATCTTTTATTATAGCTTCTGCTATCGGCTTAAATGGAAAAGAGGAGCGTATCTCTACTGTTTTTATGGCTTGATGTTCAATGTCTGATTGGTCTTTCCATCTTTTGATAATCTTTATATCAACTTGATTGATAGAATTATTTGAACTATCTATTTGTATAGAAACATTTTTACTTGTATTGTAGTGATTAAGCATAGTAAAGCATAATTGCTCAATGATAAGACCACACAAGCCTTTTAACTGAATTTCTCTTAAATTTCTTGTATCACCTGACGAATTGGCTGAATTAAAACTTATATTGCTTAAACGCTTTTTTGCAATCGCAACGATATTTTGAGTGTTTTGATTATCAGGTGTAAGCACAATACGCTGTATTCTAAATGGTAGATTGTTGAAATAATCACATTGAGTTACGTGATTATTGTCAAATAGCATTTGCTCATCATTATAATCTATATATTCATATATATATATTAGGCACTCTTATTATTCTGCTTGTATGAGGATTCGGGAGTACATTCGATTACCCTTAATGTAAGCACGGTCTAACTTACCATTCCAATCAGCAACAGCTAAATTACTTAATAATCCATTTTTGACATCTAAATCCATACCAATAATTTTAAATTGTTCAGGGTTGTGTTTGTCTAAAAAGCTAATAGGAACACCCATAATACCTTTATAATCGCTTGGTGTAGCGATCGTTATGGGTATCTCAATGGCGTTGTAATTATCGTATTTTTGATAAGCATTTTTTCCTTGAATCTTCTTATTAAATTTAAGATTTTCTGCCATTGTCATCAGTTGCAAGGGTTGATGTCGTCTGCCATGGTCGATATTTGTAAACCAACGAACGCCTTTTACACGAATATATTTATTCCCCTCGTCATCAATTCTAAATCCTGCCGCTTCAAGTGGGTAGCTTTCAGGCACTCTAAACTCTCTATCACCACTATTAATGGTCGCACCTAGCCATGCTTCATTGTTTTTAATGAGTGAAAATATGTCTTTACAGGTAATGGCGTTCATATTTCCAATAATGGAAAATTGTTTATCCGCTTCCACTATCCATGCCAAAAATTCACGAAATAGCGAAAAGGGTGGATTGGTGATAATCATATCCGCTTCATCTCGCAAGGCTTTGATTTCATCTGTTTTAAAATCCCCTGTGCCATTAAGGTAATGCCATTGCAAATCCTTAATATCGACTTTGCCGTCATGGTTATTGTCTTTATCAAGGATGAATATTTTACCCTGTTTTACCGATTTATCTTTGTCATAATTCGGGCTTTGAGTTTCAAATAAAGACGGCTGATAATCAGCTTGTAAATCTTTACTGGTATGTGCGTAACTGGTGCTAATGAGTTTTTTCAAGCCAAATCGTTCAAATTTTTGAGCGAAATACTTGGTAAAGTTACTCCAATCGGGGTCGTCACATGGTAAAAAGACAATTTTACCTCGAAAAACGTTAGCGTCATAGTCAAGGTAGGCTTGCATTTCTTTTTCAATATCGTTGTATTGCGTGTAAAATTCATCCTTTTTGGCACTTTTGGCTTTAGATAAGCTACTATTTTTACTTTCAAGATGTGCATCATTATTAAATATATTAAAACCTTCTCACTAAGACCAACTCAAAACTATCGTTTATAAAAAATGTTATTAAATCAAACGAATTTCATTGCACCCAATCGCAGTCAAAACCTGCAACATAAAGTCCGCCCCAAAAGCTCCGCGAGAAATCTTATTGCTAAGGTTTTGTGGGGTTTCCTCAATACCTAAGTCTTTTAACTTTTCTGCCACATCAGCATAGCTAAGGTTTCTAAGGACAATTTCTGCTTTAACAATGCCCTTGGCTTTATTTCGCCATTCATTGCTCTTTGAGTGTTTCATGTCGTATTTTCTCACTATTTAAAACATATAATCATTATAAACGATTATAAATCTATTGTCAAAATTGGTTATAAGGCGTATAATCATCATAAACGATGTTTAACGGGCTTAAATTATGACAAAACACTTCTTACTAACAGCCCATGCTCGTAGTATGTCGTCACTAGCCATTGTTCGGTTAAGTGATGACAAGTGCCATGCTATGCTGTGTAAATTGCGTTGGGGTAATACAGAAATCGTGGTTTGCCTGAAATGCCAAGTACAAAATAAAGCCTATTCCATTGCCAGTCGTAGACAATGGCAATGTAAGCATTGCAAACATTGCGTTAGTGTAATATCAAGCACTATCTTTCGTCACCATAAATTGTCATTACGGACGATTTTTTTGCTTGGGTGTTTGGGCTTGTAAGTGCTTCACGTATAAGCGCGTATAAGGCAAGTGAATAAAATATTTAGAGGGGATTATAGTGCTTGCTTTACTCTGAGAAGAGTGCTAAGCGAATTTACCGCGCTGGTCGCGCGCGATCAAATATTGAGGGCGCATTTTAGAATTGGGGGAGTAACCGTATGATCAAAGATAAATCACAACACCAATCTGTCCATGAGGGAAATACGGCTTTTGTATCACAGCCAGTGTTGGATCAATCGGCAGCTTTCAAAAAATGGATGGTGCTTTCAACAAACGATTATATCATCATTTGTTGTTTGGCTATCCTCTTGTTGGTGCTTTTTGCCGCGACTGTCTATATGAATCCTTTGGAGTTTTTTTACGTTATATCCAGAGAGCAGCTCCAAGCACTGGGAAAAACAAAACAAGAAGATCTTCAAGGAATGATTCAGGGCTTTATACGGTTTCCTGCAATCGAATTTCTTCGCAATATGGGATGGAATAGTGTTTGGGCTTTTTTATGTCTCTTACCGCAAATGATTTTTGCTGTTCTTGTGGTGTTCTTTCCACTCTTTTCTATCTTTAACGCCATATTGAAACGGGATGTGAAGGAAATGATGCTGCAATGGGAAACATTGCCAGAGCAGCAACAGCTAGACAACCAATCTCTCAACAAAATATGATAGGGGGGAAAGTGACCGCTTCTGTAATGCCTTTTTTAATAATTCTATTATTGACCTCCTTAGGGACGACTATCTTTATTTATTCTGCATGGATCATGATACTGTTTTCTACCATGATGATAATTTTCGTTCTTTATTATTCGTTGATAAAACGGACAATCTTGTTGTGTAAGATGCGAATGAAATTAAAAAAGGGTGCAGCGCAGAATTTGAGGTATAATCAGGCAGAGGGGAGAGGACAGAATACAGTTCTTGCAACACAGTTCAGCCCCCTTTCTTTTAAAGAATCTTTGCTTCTCTCAAAAAAAGATTATCGAAAAATCTTTTCTATCACTTGCGTTATGGTTGCACTTTGTGTAGGTGTTGTCGTTTTTTTTGCTTTTCTTCCAAAACCTGTCATTTTTTTGCACAATCACGCGCCTATAGTGCTTCACATTGTTGATTTTGTCACGCAGCTGCTGTTTTGGTTCTGGGCATGTATTGTTGTTTCTTTACCTGTTATTTTAATTCTTCATAGTCTCCTTCATTATGGCGTGAAAAAAACAGTAAAGAGATTGGAAATATTTGCTTGAGCAGAGGATAAAATGATAATTTCACATCAATATGATAGGGGAAAAAAGTGGGCATCATCATAGAATATTTGGCTTTTTTAGGGTACATCATTATTGCCATTTTAATGTTTATGGTCATAGTTAGGCTTCCTTACCTGTTGATCAAGCATATGAGATTATCCTTTAAACTCGCTCAAGACTTGAAAAAGAGTACGATGCAACAAAAGCAAGCCATACAACAATTGCGCAATGATCTGGGAGAAATGAAAAGACACAATCTCGCGCATAAGACCCTTGATGCGAAAATACGCTTTCTTAACTTCAAAGAATCTCTGCCTCTTTCTTCAAAAGAATGTAAAATAATTCTTTTTGTCTTTATTCTCTTTGCTGTTTTGCAATCTGCTTTCTCTATCGCACATTTGGTATGGTGGAAGGATAGTATGGCTAGCTTTATAATGCCGCCCCTTTCAGGCATTCGCTATAGCTTTATATGGTTAGGGATTCTTCTCGTTTTTCCGATCATTGGGATCATGTGCATAAAGTTAACGAGAAAATTGAGAAAAACGCTTCAACAATTGGAAGAAGCAATAAAACAACGCGATCAGGCAATCCGTATGCAGAATGTGGAAGGGGGACAAAGTGACGAGTAGTCTTATAACATTAATAGCCTTTTCTTTCCTGTTTTTTACGCTCTTAAATGTTTTAATATGGGTGCCGGTTTTTATCATTTATTACCTGTTTATCAAGCGTGCGTGGTTGTATTGCCGCGTGAAAAAGGAACTGAAATGCATGCTGAATGAACGCGATATTGCCTTAAAACAGATCTCCCAAAAATGAAAAGTAGCAGAGTGTTGGATAAAAAACAGCTTTCTCTTGTTTGGCAAGACTATAAAAAAATATTCTATATTTCTACGGTCATAGTGACAGCTCCAATAGTTATAACTGCTATCGTTAAGATATGGAGAGGAAGGGACTTTTTTTCTTTTGTCGTATTCGAGCCACTGGCATGGATGCTTGCCTGTACTTTTTTATTCTTACCGATTGTTTTTATTATGCGTTTTATCGTGACCCGTCAGCTGAAGAAAATGGTGCAGCAATTAGAAGAAGAGGTTGAACAGAAAAAAGCACCAATCATACTATACAATGTGAGGGAGGGAAAAGTGAGTGAGGGAAAAAAGTGAAGAGAGGCTTTTGTTGCCATAAGCGTTGCTTTTGACTTGTTCATTAAGGAGCATGGGGTGCACTTCACGTTTTATGCTTTTTTTATATTTGTGTCGTGTTTTGAAAAGAATTGAGGCTCTTACTTGAGTGGGGTTCTTGCATGCTTGTAAGGGGGAAAAGTGAAGGGGGGCTGTTATTGTTCTTGGGCTTTACTTGCTGTTGGTGTTTTCTTTAAGAGAGAAATATTGTCACTTATTTTCTTTTTATCAAGTATAAAAATGTGTCTTATCAAGCGATATTGAGAGCGAAAAATCTATACTTAAAGCAAAAGATGCGGCGGTGGTGCTCGGGGAAGAAAAATCAATTTTTTCGAAAAAATGGAGAGGCAAGGCGCATAAAGAAGGCGAGCCAAAAGCCCAAGTTTTTGATTAAGATGTTTTGCCCCATGGAAAGTGCAACAGTGCTTTTAAAAAGCTTGGGTTGCAGGAGAGAAATTGAAAGAAAAGGGGGACATCTATTTATTTACGAGACCGAAGGACAGTTTCTCTATCTGGATGAAAAAGGTTTTGTGCAATTTGATGATGGAATGGTGGGAGGCGCTGGTATGCATGTTGCGGCTTGCCAAATGATTCATCCTTATCATTTTGGGGATTTGCCAGATTGACAACTGGGCTTTGAAGCAAAGGGGTTGAAAATTTTTGAGGGAAAGGTAAGCGCCCGGTGATGACGCCGTGTGCTTGAGGAAGCTTTAGATAAGGGCGATGAACGAGGTTGATCTTAGCAGTGTGCTTGGCTTTCAATATGTTTGGGGCACCACCTTGGAAAAAAGAATTATGATATCTCAGTGGCTTCTTCTTTGTTGTGCTACTTTGGGGCTTTGGCATTGAGAGCTGATGTTAAAACTTTACACCCTTCTTACAAAAGCTTTATGGAAAATGAAAGTTTGGGCTTTGAAAAAAATATCGAAAAAATCCATTTGGGCCGGGTTTGCTGATGGTTCAAGTAGAGGTCAAGAAAAAGCAGCTTCGTTACGATTTTTTTGCACCAGTTCGCTTCTTCATTGGAAAGAAGCTTGTCTCTTGGAAATAAAAAAGCGATTAGAATTTTAGAGCCAGAGACCCATATTTGTGCAATAGAAGAAGATATTCTTATGAACATTTAATCGACGAGAAAAGAGAAGCCTTAAGACAACAGGGGATACACCGTGAGTGATGAAAACATGATGTTTGAAGGTAATGGAAAAAAAATGCAGCCTTGATATTGATGAATTGAATTTATTGTGAGGACGAAAGCTTCGGTTCATGAAAATGGCTTAAAAATTGAGACAAATGAGGGATAAAAAATGAGGGGCAATGGAAAAAATGCACTATTAGATGAAGAACCACGGTCTTTTTCGCTTGAAGAAGCGTTTTTGACACGAAAAAATTATAAAGTCATCTTTTGCATTGCTTTCATTATTACCGCTTTTAAAGTGGCATTCTTTATGTTTTTTGAGTGGGATTTGACAGGGTGGTGGAATTATATCCTGTTCATTTTAGCATTAATATTGGGTTTTATATCAATGCTTCTTTTTGTGCTCATTCCTGTTGCCTTTGTGGTCCGTATCATCTTTACGCGTTTGTTGAAAAAAAAGATCGATAAGTTGGATCAAGAAATCTGGCAGCGAAGAAAAACCACTTCTCAACAAAACAGCGTGTGAAGAGGAGGGAAAATGAATACTGGTCTTTCTATATTTTTACGCGTTGTAGGAGTCCTTCTATTCATGAGATGTTTGAAGTTGATGGAAAAAAATGCAACCCTGATATTGTCTTTATATAAGATGAGGGATACAAGCGCTTGATATTGAGGAATCCTCATTCATTGTGAGGACGAAAGCTTCGGTTCATGAAAATGGCTTAAAAATTGAGATAAATGAGGGATAAAAAATGAGGGGCAATGGAAAAAATTCACCATTGGATGAAGAACCACGGTCTTTTTCGCTTGAAGAAGCGTTTTTGACAAGCAAAAATTATAAAGTCATCTTTTGCATTGCTTTCATTGTGGCAGCTTTGAGAACGGTTCTTCTCTTCGTACCAATGTTGCTTGGGGGGAAAGGGAATGTCGTGGCAGTTCTCTTTTTCATCGAGGAGTTTATATCAATGCTTCTTTTTGTATTTATTCCTGTTGCCTTTGTGGCTCGTATCATTTTCACGGTTCTGTTGAAAGAAAAGATCAAGCAGTTGGAGCAAGAAATCTGGAAGCGGGTAGCTGCTACGTATCGACAAAAAAGTGAATAAGGGGCGGGGAAAATGATAGATATTAAAATGATAGATATTATTGTTGTACTCTCGTGGGGTGTGGGCTTGATATTCTTCACGCTGGTTTCTGCTGTGGTCGTGATGTTTATTTGGGCATTGTATTACTCTACTTTCAAGCGGGTGAGACTGTATTGCCAAGTGACAAAAGAATTAAACCGCGTGCTTGAACAATCTGTTGCTTTTGAACAGCTTGGGGAAATGCCGATAATTAAGCCGTTATCTGAGGAAAAAGAGTTCAAAGAGTTTTCTCTTTCTGATGAGGAAATCCTAACGATGGAAAGTGCAACGGCGCTGTTAAAGAGTTTGGGATGGAGGGTGGAAATTGAGAAAAAAGGAGATCATTTGGCCACCTATTATTTACCAGATCGCGAAGTGCAGTTTCTTTATAATGCTGAGAAGGGGTATCCGCGATTTGATTGTGCAATTGCGGTGGGCTCTGGTATCCATGCGGCGGCTTGCCAAACGATAGACCCTTATAACTCTGGAGGCTTGATTGCTCTTGAATTGAGTTTTGATGTGAAGGGGTTGGAAATTTTTGAAGAAAAGGTAAGCGTTGGATGTTTACGCTGTGCACTCGAGAAAGCTTTAGAAAAGGCAATGACTGAAGTTGATCTTGGCAAGATGCTTGGCTCTCAATATAGCATCCTTCCTTGGGAAAACAAAATTGTAGTCCCTCAGTTGACTCCTTATTCGCTGCGCTATCTTGCGGCTCTGGCATTGATGGGCGATGTTGAAACCTTACACGCTTATCACAAAAGCTTTATGGAAGGTGAGAAGCTGGGCTTTGAGGCAAGCATCGAAGAGGAGCATCTGGAACGCGCGATGATAATTGCTAAGGCGGTAGAAAAGACAAAGCAACCCAGTTACGATTTGCTTCAACAGGCGGCAAAGGATTTTTCCATGGAGGTGGAGAGCTATGAATATTTTAGAGCTACAGATCCCAGTTTGTGCAATAGAAGAAGAGATTCTTATGAAAAATTGATCGAGGAAAAAAGAGAAGAATTAAGGCAACAGGGATATTTCGTTTACGAAAAGGACGCGATTTGTAAGGTTGATGGAAAAAACTATCGTCCTCATATTCTTTACATAAAGGATGGAGAGTTAGAATATATGGATGTAGAAATTAGGATTGAGGAAAAAATTTATTGAGAAAAATAAAGAGTTTAGATACATTAAAAAGAGCTTAAACCTAAAAATAGAGCGTAAAAAGCGCGAAGTGTAAAAGCAGAGGGGATCGATGCAGGAGAAAAACGCGACATTTGAAGAGTCTTTCTTTTCATTCAAAAAATTTATGGTGTCTTCAGTGGAAAGGCGTAAAGGGGTGGGAAGTTGTGAAATAATAGGGCGCCGCTTTTTCATTATGTTTTGCACATGTCTTATCATGATGGATTTAGAAGTTCCTGCTGGTGCAAAATCTCTGGTACAGCCATTGCAATGGACAAGATGGGAGGGAATTGGCTCTCTTATTTTTCTCTTACCGGTGTTGATTTGGTTTTGTCTTCTCACACCACTTCCTATTTTGTGGGGACTGCGCTCCTTTAAAGAGCGCAAATTGGAAAAAATGAAGAAAAAACTAAAAGAAAAAACAAAGCAGCAAGAGATTAATCAATGAGGTTATACGCATGAGGGGTGAGGTCGCGCTTTTTATTTTGTTTCTGCTGGTTGGATGTTTTCTTCTAAATGCAGTGACAGTTTTTGCCATTTTCGTGAATATGATTATTGTGGCGCCTTATTATTCTTTAATAAAGCGTTTGAGGCTTTATTACAGAGTGAAAAAACAAAGACGTTTGATGAAAGAACATCCACAGCGTTTTTGTTTCTTTGAAAAAAGCGGAAAAGAGAAAGAGAGAGTGCCGCAAAATTTAGCACGAGAAACACAGATAAGTTCCTATTCGTTAAAAAAATGGCTCGCTTTTTCACGCAAAGATTATATCCTCCACGCATGCCTCTCTTTCATCATTATGTTTTTCAAAGCTTATGTCTATGTGATTTGCTCTAAAGGGATAGCTGAGATAAATGAGAGCAGATTTGAATATCTTGCCATTCTCTTGTTTTTCTGGTTTTTTTTATCCGTATGTATTTTTGCAACGATTCCTGTTATTGTGATCCTTCGTGAAATTTTAACTTCTCGGTTGAAAAAGAAAATTCAGCAATTGGAAGAAGTGACTGAAGTAACCCAATAAATCAATTTATACCACACAAATCAATTTATAAAAGGAAGGGGATAAAATGCATTACGAAATGGCGGCAGCTTGGACGGTGGTTTTGATCATTCTGCTGGGGGGTATTTTTGATTTTTTCTTAACAATACCCATTGTGGCACTGTATATTTCTTTTATAAAGCGTTTGATATCGTATTACAAGGTTACAAAACAATTAAATGCAGCGCTGAAAAAGCGTGTGTAGCGCTCATGTCATGGGGGTGTAAATTTTAGATCATGCCATTACTTTACGGCTTGGGATGAGGGCATAGATTGTTTTTCTCATTTTACGCTGATCTCTGTTTGAAGGGGATTAAATTAATAGGTTTGGCAGTTTCCTCCTTTTGAAGGAAGTGCTGTTTATTGCATTTGGGGTAAAGAGAGTGCCAATGAAGGCGTAAAGGTTGGAGTGTGAAATGCGTCATTGGAATGGGGGGAGTTTGGTGAAAAGGGCTGATGCCAATTAATAGGCTTGTAATAGGTTTGGCAGTTTATCGGAAGTTTCCTGTTTTCTGTGAATTTGCAAAATCGTAAAAACGTGGAACTGTAAAGTTAAGGATGTGTGTTTGCTCAAGAACATGACGGTTGTGGCGAGGTTGGGGAGAAGAGAGTGCCAATGGAGGCGTAAAGGTTGGAGTGTGAAATGCGTCATTAGAATGGGGGGAGTTTGGTGAAAAGGGAAGTGTGTGTGGAGGAAGAGGGAAGAGGTTGGATGTGAGGGGTGATGAAGCGTTTTTTATCAATTTATTTAAAGGATGAGCTTTTAAAAATTCAATTGATGATGATTCTGTAAATTTCATGATTTGAAGAGCCATAAAGAGCTGGTAATCTCTTTTTGTATAAATTGAGAGAAAGTTTCGTATCTTTGGTATATCTTGTATATGATCAGGGATTTTCCTTATAAGGCTTTAAATTTAGCGGAATCCACCACTTGTTTTGTGAGCTTGATAGTGTGAAAGTTTACGGTTCTTTATTTTAGGTTTTCTTATTTTCTGTCGTAAAAATGTATTTAAAGCAAGCATAGTTGCTAATTGTGTTTTCTATCGGTTTTTTCTTTTCGGTTTATTGTGATACTTTTTTAGCATTCTTACCCTATGAGAGTGCTTTTTGCACACTGACTGTAAAGGTGTCTAATTTTCATTCGGTTCTGATATGGTGTTTTTTATAATATATCATCCTATGATGTCATAAAATTCTGTTTTGCTATAGCTTTCTTGGTACGTTTAAGTGTTTTTTAGGGAGCGCGTTGAAATTTCTTTAAAAAAGCTTGTCGAGTATAAGGACTAAGGGAAGACGATGAGGGGGAAGTCAAATCGAACCCGCTAAAATTTGGACTGTTGAAAGAGAAGATTTTCGTGGGAACCTTACGTCCTGCGGAAAACATCGTTCTTTGAGGTGTGGAGAGAAAAGTCAGTTTTAAAATAGATAAAAAATTCTAAACACAATTTGCTGTTTTAAGTTTTATGCCATAACACCCCATAAGATTATGCTGTCTAAGTCGCGTGAGAAGGGAATAAGCTGCGGGAAGGATAATAAATCGTCAGAGGGATATAAGCCCGTGTGAGACAGTAAAAAAAACGTTTGGTTCTGGGGCTGTTGATACAAGGATGCCGTTTGAGGCGCAGGGAGGAGGATTGTTCGTTCTCAAAGCCTATGATTTAGAGAGTATGGGGGACTCAAGAGGATGTTCGGGTATGGATAGAAAGGGGGTCCCCTGCTTCTTTGCAAAGCCATAGGTATTGATCATAAGTTTTGTTTATTCATATGGTTTTTTATGGCATCCAGTACCTGTTGGCTTATCTGCTGATGGGTCAGCCATCGTGATCCTTTTGGGGTTGTTTTTTGTCCTAATTGAAGGGGGATAAAATCAACCTTGTTTTTGCGTGCACAATCGAGGATCATTTTATCATGCGTGTTAGAACCAAAAATATGAAGAATACATGGTGGTGTGGGCAAAAGAGCTAATCGCTCAATTAATGCGCAAGAAAATGCATGGGCGGATGAATGAATCCATAATATGCAATATTTTAGATCATGCCATTGCTTCACAGCTTTTAAAAATTGTGCCTTTGATGTCGCACAATCATAATCCAATGGCACACACAACTGTTTGTTTTTCAATGCCTCAAGCTGGGTTTTATGTGAAAGAAAGCGTGCAGCAATAATCACTTCTTTTGGCTCTAGTGATCGATACAAAGGGGCAAGCATCCCCGTGCCCCCTACCACTAAATAACGATAGTGCGCATCCTTTTTTTTCATGCCCCCTCCCTCGTTGCTTTAAATCACACCTCGTTGCTTTAAAAATGTGCACATTTCATCAGCAAGCTTTTCACAACGTTGTTTGTACCTCTTCACTTATAACTTTCCAAGTACGAGCTTCATCATTTGAGGAAAAATCTTCGTTGGAAGAGGCGATTTGACATTGGAGTGCATAACCATAAAGCGTGCGCACCACCGGCAATAAATACTCACACGGTTGTGCGCATTTTTTGGCGGTACTCCCATGAGAGATAAGCCCAACAGGTTTATTTAAAAAGGCATTATAAGCTAAATTATCAAGAGCATTTTTTAAAACACCTGAATAAGATCCTTCATAAACGGGGCTTGCTAGTATAACGCCATCAGCTGCTGCAATGGTTTTTATAAACTGACGAACAAGCAGCACTTGGATTAGCCTCAACCTGATGATAATCTGGATCTGTCATCGGCAAGGGCTGTTCACGCAAATCAACCCAATGAAGTGATGCACCCCGCTTCATGAGGCAATCCGCTAAATAACTGGCTAACGTTCTTTTTAATGAAGGTTGACGCAAAGACCCCAAAATAATTGCTATATTCAATGGGATTTCCTTTATCTTTTCCTAACAAGCCTATAACGCAAGGCTTATAAAGAATTGTGAGTAAAATGACGCGTATTATTATGCTGTCCGTAAAGAGCAATTGTGATAATATCGCATGGTCATAGTATTAATCCATACGAACAAGATTGTTGACAAAACAATACCTCAAACTTGCAAGGGAATGTTAGTGCTTTCATTAATATTAAAACGCTTGGTCTCAAAAATAGTGGCTGTCTCGTGTCTTAGAAGCGCTTTTATGAATATATTTTTAGCTATTGGCTTGCAAGAACCCTAATGAAAAATGGAATATATCGTCATATTTTGAATGATCATTGATCCTTTTTAATTGGCATAAGAGGGGTGTAAGATTTTCTCATTTCAAATGCTCTTATTGCGCAATCATTTGCAAATCAATGGAAGTGACTTTTTTCATGTCTAAGGGAGAACGAAAACAGTAAAAATGCTTCTATCTTTTCAAGGGATAAGGGCTATCGTAAAGGCGGGGTATACTTGTTGTAGGAGCAGGGGTGGGTTTGTTGTAGGGAGACTTTAGGGTAAATGGGTCTCGTAGAGGAACGAGTATGGCTTGTCGCAAGGGTAAGGCTATTGTAGAGGCAGCAGGTGGCGTATATGAATGGACGCCGGATTACATTTTTTATTGAAGCGATGGTGGTAATAGAGTTTATATAAGGGGGAGATATTCATGAGGGGGTTACTGTTATACCCTTCATGGGTGCTGTTCATGAAATGGGGTGGAGGCGCGTTGGTTTGGAAGTGTTAAGAGATGTTTCTTTAAAACAAGCATGTGAATTGGCAAAATTGAAATATTGGCAACCAAATATGCAATACAAGTTTTCTCTGGGGTGTTCTGTTTGACGACAATGGACGGAATTTCCCTTGAGAGATTATTCGTGTCCTCATAAAAGTCAAGGACAAACAATTGTATAAAAAGGAAGAGCAAATGAAGGGGGAAAATTCCACATTTTATAACAAACTGTGCTCTTTTGTTTTTGGAAAATCATTTCGTTCTGATAAAGATCATATTATCATTTGTCTTATTTCACTCCTTATTGGGATAGGTTATAAAGCTCTTTTGATACCATTAGAATCCAAGTGGCCGTTGAGTGTATCACAGGATAGCACTCTTTTGGCGTTCTTCGTGCTGCGTGAAGTCATTATGGTGTGTGTTTTTGCTTTGATGCCTGTTTTATTGGTGCTTTATCTCATCTTAACGTATTTGTTGAAAAAAAAGATTCAGCAGTTAGAAGAGGCTATCCAGCAACGGGGTTACACAACCAATCAACAAAATAATCCGTCAAAAAATGATAGAGAAAAAATAAGCCGTTTTTTTATCGTATACTTTTTGTTGATCTTTCTTCTGGAGGTCTTTTTTCCTGCAGGTTTTGTCATGCTCATTCTGGAATTTTATTATTTTGTTTTCAAGCGTGTGAGAATGTATTGTAAAGTAAAACGGGAATTGAAACGCGTAAGAAAAGAGCGGGACAGGACGCTTGCGCAGCTATAGTGAGGGGGGAGAGGGAATGTTTAGCAGCTCTCGTGACATAAGAAAAAGGGCTTTAACAGCTTTCTTGTAATGTATTTATATGTTTGTAATAATATACATTATGGATAGATTTATTGGGATAGGTAAAGCAGCTCAAGTTTTAGGTGTTTCGATCAGTACTCTACGCCGTTGGGAAGGTGAAGGCAAAATTATTTCTGAGCATACGGCAGGAGGACACCGCCGTTATGACCTATCCAAGCTTAGACCTGAGCTTTTTCATTCGAGAGAACGATCACAAAGAAAAACCATTACTTATGCGCGTGTATCGAGCCATGATCAAAAAGACGATTTAGAGCGACAAAAACAGGTTCTTGAGCTTGATTGCGCAAGCCAAGGTTGGACTTATGAACTCATCTCTGATTTAGGATCAGGGATGAATTATCGTAAAAAAGGTCTTAAACGTTTATTGGATGCTCTCATTGAAAATGAGATAGGTCGTTTGGTGATGACGCATAAAGATCGTTTATTGCGCTTTGGTGCAGAATTGGTCTTCGCCATTTGTGAAGCCAAACAAGTTGAGATTGTCATTCTTAATCAGGGAGAAGAAAGCAGTTTTGAAGAAGATTTAGCCAAAGATGTTTTAGAAATTATTACTGTCTTTAGTGCTCGTCTTTATGGAAGTCGTTCGAGAAAAAATCAAAGGTTATTAGAGAATATTTGTCAAGCTGTAGAGGCATCGCAATGATTGTTGCTCACAAAATAGCTCTAGACTTAAACAATAAGCAACGAAGCTACATGGCTCGAGCCAGTGGTTGCGCGCGCTTTGCTTATAATTGGGCACTGAAGGAATGGCAGCAGCAATATGAAGCATGGAAGAAAGATCATAATTTACCAAAGCCTAATGACTATGCGCTACGTAGACAATTCAATTCTCTAAAACGAGAACAATTTCTATGGATGATGGAAGTTACTAAAAATGCTCCACAAATGGCCATTATTCAATTGGGTGTGGCTTTTAAGAATTTCTTTTCAGGGAGAAGCCGATATCCCACTTTTAGAAAGAAAGGAGTGCACGATCGTTTTACTTTAACCAATGATCAAATACAGTTGCAAGGTTTTAAGATAAGAATTCCCAAACTTGGTTGGGTTCGTCTGCGAGAACAATTGCGATTTCAAGGAAAGATCTTGTCAGCAACCATTAGCCGTAAAGCGGATCGGTGGTTTGTAAGTCTTAGCGTTGAAACAGATAATCAAGAGCCACGAAGCGAGAACCAAGCTATTGTTGGTCTTGATTTGGGCATCAATGCACTTGCAACGCTTTCGACAGGAGAGACCATAGGAGGTGTTAAACCTTATAAGGCTTTGCTAAATCGTTTACGGCGCTTGTCTCGAAGGCTAAGCTGTAAGCAAAAAGGCTCGAGCAACCGCCATAAGGAGAAAGAAAAACGCGCTAAGCTTCATGCACGGATAAGTAATATCAGAACGGATAATTTGCATAAGGTTACAACAGATTTAATTCAGCGTTTTGGTACATTTTGTCTGGAAGATCTTCATATAAAAGGTTTGCTGAAAAATAAGCATTTATCGCGTGCCCTTGCAGATCAAAGTTTTTTCGAGTTTCGCCGTCAATTGGAATATAAGGCGGCACGCTATGGTCGACAGATTGTTATTGCAGATCGTTGGTATGCGAGCAGTAAGATCTGCCATCATTGCGGATGTAAGATTGAACAATTGCCTCTTAACATACGTGAGTGGAGATGTTCTCATTGTGGTACACATCATGATCGAGACATTAATGCTGCGATTAATTTAAAAAACTTGGCGGTGAGTTCCACCGTGTCAGCCTGTGGAGAGAAAGGCTCTGGCCAATGTCCTGTGACTTTGGTGAAACCAGCCTCCAAGAAGCAGGAAATCAACAGTATATTTAATCAGAAATGATCATATTTACATAAGTTTGATAGAACGGCCATTTATGTCAATGCGGTGAAAGGTATATCAGCCCTACAGCTATCTCGTGACCTAGATGTTCAGTACAAAACTGCTTTTGTCCTAGCCCATAAAATCCGTGAATCACTTCAAGCCCAAAAAGATTTGGTTCCGTTAAATGGTGAAATCCACATGGACGGTAGCTACGTCTACTCAAATGTGTGTGAGGAAAATAAAAAGATTGATAGGGTTGATAGACGTCTTCGGCTCTCAATGTTATGATAAGCCGTTGGTCCGTGGGACGGTTTATAAGAGGCATGATTTTCTTGTATAGTTTTGACCCCTACACTGTAATGTGCAAGCGATATGGCTTTGGATTGTTTCAAAAGAAGACAGGTTTGGAAATGAGAAAATCCTAAGATATGCAGAGTTTTAATTCAAGTTGAACAATGCTTAATGATAGTTATAAATCAATGTGATGTGGTTTGACGGTTTTCAAGAGCATTGCATTCTTGCAAATAACGACAATCATGTGTTGCTTCACATTTTTTAACGGCAAAACTTTTAATGGAGCAACGCTTTTATTTATAATAATCATTCATTATTTTGTATATTGAATAAGAGATTTTTATTGCGGTGGACTTTTTCATTTCAATTCTCTCTTATGTTGAAACAAGCTCAATTATTTTCTTATACCTCACAAGTGGAGGGATAGGGTAAAATACTCAAAGAAAATAAAAATGCCTCTCATGGATATTCTCAAATAGTCAGTTTTTTATAAACAGGGGGTTTTATAAATATTGAGGATTGGTAATGTGTAGGATGGTGTCCGATTGCTCTCTTTTTAAGCCTAAAGAATGGGGATTTTAGGCAAGTTAATACCCTCGTGTTATTTACTTATGCGCTTATTAAAAAAATATCTTTAAATATTTTCAATTTTTTCGCGATAATATCTTCCCGATGAGATTTGTGAAGAGTATAAAATCTTTTGAGTATCAATAAGTTATTTTAAAAATGTACGTTGGTATGATCATTTTCTTATGTTACCAAAGTTGTTGACTCGCGCATTTGTTAAAAATCTCTCTTAATGCCCTTAAATTCATTTTATGAAAGCGTTTATGAAGAGTGTGTACAAATTTCCCATGAGACGTGAAAAATCATCAATAAAATTTCTGTGTTTTCAAAAAATAACGAATGGCTTTTTATATAAAAAAAGATTTAACACGTCTCACGTTTTTTATTTATTTTAGAGCTGAATATTCGATTTTTGTGTAAAAATACTTGTTAACGCATCCACGATACGTGAAAAATCAAGCGCTAATAAGAAAATGATGAATATAATCCACTTCGTATAGCGTGACATTATTTTTACACTTTTATAAGTCGTGATGATTTCTTGTAGGATTTCTTTTTCCTGTTCTGTAAGCTCTGTTTGTGTTTCTGTTTTTTTTCTAGCCATGTTTCCACCCACACAAGCCTTCCCCTTGTTTGTTATGCTTTAAAATATCTCTTGCGAGATTTGAGCTGATGGTATTGAGATCTTTTTTGTCTAAATAAATGGGCATCCAACCAACGCAAGAAAAAGGCTCATTTATTGTTTTTATCGCGCAACCAGTGAGTAAGAGCAGCGCGTACATCAGGATCACTTTTTTGATTAATTTCATTTTCCACCTCTAGCCGTGTTGTTGATGACTTTAGCGTTTTTTCTATTTGCTTTTGTTGTTCAATCTTTTTTCCAAGAGTAAAAACTTTTGCTAAAGCGATAAAAAAAGCGGTCAGAGCCGCTCCTGTTATCATCAGATTTTTTTTCATCCACCACATCATAAGCGCTGCTCCTGAAACCGTTTTGCCACAAAGAAGATGCCAGCACAGGCGGCTAAAACCATAATGGTTGCCAATGCCCATTGGATGGGACCATTGCCTGCCAATAAGCCTCCAAGTCCAGAAAAAGAACCAATAATCGGTGTAAGCGCTTCTGCTTTGAAAAATCCCATGGGTGCTTGCGTTTCTACGGTTTGGTAGTTGGGAGAAACATAAGCACCTTTTGCCCATAATCCTGCTTCGGCTGCACGACGGTGCACTAAACCGTGAAGACGTTTTCCTCCTGCTTTGGTCCACTTTTGTAATTCAGCAGGGATGGCTTCATATTCGCCGTTATTGAGTTTTTTGAGCAGGGTCGAATTACAAAAAGCCGATGTTCCTATATTATAGCAAAATGATACTAACGCGGCGAATTGTTCATCCGTTAAGGAAACCGTCACATGTTTTTCAACGGTATTTTCAAATTTTCTTAAATCGTGAGAAAGAATTTCTTCTGCTTGTTTTTCAGTAATGATCATGCCTTTGTGAACGAACGGTTTGCCAGCAGTGCTGGTGTGTCCATAGCCGATTGTCCATACCCCGATGGCATCTTTATAGGCTTGTAAACGCAATCCTTCCCATTGTTTAATGAGTGCAAGCCCTGCTGATGATATTTTTCTCATTTGCTTCTCCATAAAATAAAGCCTCACGTTAAAGTGAGGCTGGTCGTCATATTAAAAATGAAATTTTTCACTCTTCAAAAACAGAAGAGATGTGAAATTTTGATGAAATCAAAAGGTTAGTTTTGGCATCTTGGGGAATGGGATAATGGTTGGTCTGGCTAGTGTTTTCCGTTGAGAGGGTTGGTGGTTTTGAGACTTTGTGCTGTTTTTTGATAGGGTCTTATTGGTGCTGATGATGTTAGCGATTGTGTTGATTACGCAATGGTATTACGGTTGTGTTAGCGGTGGCATGATGGGTTAGGTTGGAGGGGGGTGCACAATCATTTGTGTTGGCATTGGTGTTGGTGATTGCGGTTGTCTTGGCAAGTGGTCCTGATGTGGAGGCGCTTGAGATAAAAGCGGACATTCTTAGAAAAAATCTACAGGAGGAAGCGTGTGCTTTTACTTAACATCCAAAACCATAAAATATTTTATGTATTCAGCCTTCTGTATATTTAAATATAGATCATTGTTAAGAAGAGCTTTGGAATTTTGATACAATTTTAAAATCAGCTGATTTTGATGGAACAGTCCTGTTCTATCTTTTTTCTCTAAGAGGTCACGCTGCTTACTGTTTAACTCTTTAACTGCTTACAAACGGAAAAGAAGATCTGCTAACAGAAGTTCACGATTCACCGTCAAGCAGCATCTCTTCGTTCTTTGATGAATAGTAATATGAAAAAAATCTTAATTACATCATCAAAGATTTGTATTCTGTTGTTCTTTTTCTGTGTTGTGAAACAGAAACAGTTTTTCCTTCTGCTGTCACTAAGTTTTTTTCAAATCTCTCTGTTAAAGTCTCGCCTTTTTTGTTTACTGTTTCATGTTCAGCATCCGGATTGGCTTTTAGATATTCTGCAAGACGTTTTCTTCCTTGCGCATGTTTATAAAAAGTGGTTGGAAGATATGTATCTAATTTTTCAGCAGGTAAAGGCGTGTCTGGTTTACATAATACACCCTTAACATTATCTTTGTGCAGTCTTGCTAATTTATCAGATTCGGCATAAAGCTTTTTGGCGAGTGCTAAACAAAACATTCCACATTCAGAGGAACTGCGTTGAATGTCCATTTCTGCCATAGCAAAAGAACAGTTAGACAATTCATGCGCTTTAATGGCCAATTGTGTTCTTAATGCTAGCACCGCTGGTTTCATATTGTTAAATGTTGTAGGTTCAAAAAATATCACGGACATTTTGTCATCGACGGTTTGATGATCAATGAGTGCAAAATGGATACCTCCATCCTTTGTGTGAATGATAAATCTAGAAGATTGAACGCCGTTTTCGATGGCTTCTTTTAGTTTAAGGGCAAAGTCGTGAGATGATGCTACTAATTGAAGGCGCATTTCAGGATATTTACGATTTGCTTGTTCTACCAAGGCTGGCATTAGTTTAAGATCTATACTTGCATAATCAGCTGAGAACCAACGGCCCGTTGAGATGTCATCTTCTAAACGAGCAATGATATTTTTTAATTCCTCACGATCGAATGGGATATTTCGTCCTTTTTCGCTGCTGGGGTGTTCTAAATGTGTAGCAAGATTGTCTAATGATGTATTTGCACGCACTCCTTTTGGTACACTTGCTCCTTCTTGTGTTTGTGAGGAATGAGGAAGGGGAGAATCTTGTGGCTTCATAATATTAGCCTCCATATTGATAATCGATAGGTGATATTATCTTCTTCAATTCTGGCTAAACAATGTTTTGAAAAAAAAAGCCTTTGCATCTTGAAAAATGAGGCGATGAGAGCATAAAGATGCCGTTTTCATATTTTTATTCGTGTATTGCTCGTCATTTCTGTGATGTATTGCATGGGTATTTTATTGGAGTATTATGAGTGCGTTCTATTGGGACCCCCTTATTGAATACTGCTTGTTTTGAAAATCTCAAAATTATAGGGCTGTTGGTGATGCAAATTGGATGATGCAAAAGAAAAACAGTCAGAAAAAGACGAAAGATCTCTTCAAATAGTAAACTTTTAAAGATTGTCGCGAAACAGACCGTTTGATAACAGTCTATAATAACTCAAACATTTGATAATGAAATCTAGACGCAAAAAACCCCTTACCGCATTCGTCATTAAATATGATTTTTCATATTCTGTCAACAGCAAAACGATTATTTTTCCTTTTTTATTGCGGTAAAAAAGCTGTAGAAAAAAGCTCATTCATTAGCTATGCAGCACAATATATTGTTTTAATGGGAAAGTTTTTGATGCGGTAAAAATTTTCTCCTTTGAAAAAGGGAGGGGGTAAGGTGAAGGGTGAGGGGAGAATTGTGGTTTTGAAATCCGTGGTATTTTATTGATGGAATTGGGAAGGCGGTGGTTGGCAGGTGTTGCGGGGCAAAGCGTAGATGTTGCGATTGTGTTGGTGATTTGGGCTGTGCTGGCTGTCGTGTTAGCGGTGACGTGATGGGTAGGTTTCCTGTGCTGTTGTTGATGAGCGAGGAGATTGTTGGTGAGGGCTTTTTCTTTGTATTTAAGGGATGATGCTTTTAATTTTGTAAAAAATCAACATGTTATTTTAATAATAAGCTATTGATTTATAATGATATTTTTGTCTTTATTTATCTTGAATAAGAAACCCAGATTATTCTGCAATCAAAGCCATGTCTTTTGTCTGTCATAAGATCAGGAAAGCCGTATAGAATTTTACAAGAAAGGACTTAAATGCCATAATGAATTGTCTCAAGAGCTAAGGATATCGCGATATTGGGGGAAAAGTGTATGATGAGGGCGGTTTGTTACAATGGGGGGGAGAATGTTGCTGTTTGAAAGGGAGGGCAATATTTATCTTGTTCATGCCCTGAAATATGCCGTGAATTATTGTCTTTTGAGGCATGGGTAGATATAAGGTAAGTCTCTTTGACAGGTTGAAGTCTTTTTTAAAGGGCGTGGTGGATATTTTAAAGCTTGTTTATTGCGTGCTTTACGCCCGTCAATCGCATGAAATTCTATGAAAGGGCAAGCCCCAGTGGATCTTAAGTGTAACTTGCCAAGAAGGATTGTCTCTTTACAAAGGAGCTGGTTACAAAGAGGCATGTTACAAAGGGGGAGGTTTAGAATCTTTATCCTGTGAGGGAGAGGAAACGATGGGTGTTTTTAGCCAATGCTCTTTTTGCTAGAATAGTCAAAATGTTTATAAAGGACATCAAGAATAATACGCAATGAACCAACGAGAGTAGGCAGCGGTTGATCTTCTATAACAAGATATTGTAATGCCGCATGAAAGTTGTGTTGACGATGTAAATATTGCGCTTCTTTAATCGCTTCTTGCATATCTTCATAGCAATTCGTTGCTTTTTGAACCCATTGCTTTTTTGCTTTCTCATCTGATGCGCTGTGCGTAAAACCATCATAATAGCCGTTTGGTAAGCCTTTTGCACATAAATAGTCGTTTCTGATTTGCAAGTATCGTTGCGCCGTATCATATTGCTCTTTACTGATGCCTGATGAATCCTTTTTATAGCCAAGCAAACAAAGACGCCCAATATAGGTTCCGACAAGCGGATTTTTTGCTTCTTCGAGGCTTAAACCAAAGTGTTTTGCACGCATTTCAATCGCAGATTGAAGCGCAGATTCGCTGGGGCTTTGGGCACGTGAAATACGGCCATTGGGCTCTCTGAGTTTGCCTGTTATTCTCGGTCTACCGCGTTTTTTACGTATTTTCATGAACTTAACCATTTAAATGAAAAATAAACTGTCTGTTGATGGGGGACAGTGATGTAAAAAGCACTTAGAGCAAATACTGGGGGAGCAAATACTGGGGGAATATGAGCCTTTGCAGACCAAAGGAGAAACGGATACTAAAGGCGTCTTTAAGCACAATGAACAGTGATAGTGTGGGACGAGAAAATCATCTTTAAGGTGTTTCTTACCATTTTTATCTTACTCCTATCAGTCTTATTTCTCGCCCCTATCATGCTTATTTTATCATGGATAGCGGCTTATTTACTTTCTAAAGATTTCTCAACCTTTTTGGAACAAAGTGAAAAGAAACTTTTGTTACATGTGAATAAAAAAACACGAATGATGTTTTATGGGTATATCGTCGTCTTTCTAATAGGATTATTTGCTTTTTTTCATGAGCGCTTTGCGGAAACTTTTCAGTTTCACCTTTGAAAAGTCATTGTTTTTATTATTCGTGGGGCTTTGTTAGTGAGAGGCATATTGGGGTTTTCTTATTGGGCACTGTACCAAGATGTCTCATGTAGATCAGGCTGCTACGCATATATATATATCCTTTATAGAGGATTTTATCTTCTTTTGAGCGGCACAGAGCTGTAAAAAACAAACTTTTCAATATACTTATAATAGCATAAAATCCTTGTCTTTTCAAATAAAATATCGTTTATCAGTTCAAAATAACAAAATAAACTGTGAAGGGTCAAGCGATTTATGGTCGTCTTCTATAGAGGATAAAATTTTCATTTTTGCTGTTTTAATGGATTTTTTCATAAAAAAGGAGGGTGTCATTTAAATGGTTAAATAACAGGATGTAATATTCAAAGAGGCTTTATAAGCGGGGCAGGTAGCTTGATAAAAGAGGCGTTTATAAGAGATGCTTTTATAAAGGTGGGGGCTATGAGGTGTGAGACATTTCTTTTTTAATTTTAAAATCGGGCCTTTTTAATCAAGAAATTCTAAAATGAGAATTGAAAAATTTCAAAGCTGCTGTAGGCGCATTTTAGGTAATTGGTTGTTTGGTTTGGTCTGTGGGGTGTGTTTATTGCCTCACGCTTTTGTTTATCGCGTTCTTGTTTATCACATTCTGGGGGCATATCTCTCATGTCATACACAATGACCCAAACGGAATGTACTTATTGTTGTATATTTACATGCTTATTTTCAAGAGACATCTCTTACATGTGCTTGATCCCATTTCACGACGGTGGTTCATGAAGGATATCATGGTAAAGCTTTCATGATAATATAAGTCTATTGAGCATCATCATTTTTAGGCTTCATAAAAGCGTAAGCTGGGACCATCACACACTTTGCCAATCCCCAATATGTATTACAGCTATTGGCACTTGAGACGGTTTATAAGAGGCATTTTTATTGTACAGTTTCACTCTGCATGGCTTCTCATCTTTTTACGTGTAAGCAAATAATTTTGATTGATTCAACATGAGATAGGTTTGAAATGAAAGAATCTGACAGCATTTGGGATGTGTTGATTATCAAGATACAAAAAGCTCTTGTGAAAATGTTTTTTGTTTTGTTATGCCATAAAATACTGTCATTTGAAGCGGGAATAGGAAGGCTCATAAGGCATTACAGTATTAAAATATTTTAGGTGCCAATGTTAAGGAAGGAGTTGTCCGTAGAGCGCTTTATGCAAGTGGAGCCCATAACTGCTCAGCAGGCGGAGTGCACTTAAGAGCAATGGAATTGTTTACAAACTGAGGTGGGTTTTAAAATCTTCATTCTTTGAGATGTGGAAGGGAATATCATCATCCTTTGCTTCATATATACTCGGCTTCATTTAAGCGGTGAAAACACCGTTGTTTATGGTGGGCATGTCAGTTTTCCATATGAGATGTTTTTTAGATTAAATATTTGTTGGATTTTTGTAAAACGGTGTCCTCTAGGGTTTATGTGATCGATAAAGGGAGGAAAAGGGGGATGGTTGAAAAACCAATCATGCAAAGAGAATAAAGAAGCCTATCAGGTTTGTAATGAGGAGGATGCTCTTATCATTTGGAAGAGCAACCGCGCTTTTAGGAAGTCTGGGTGGTTTGTTGAAAACAAGGCAAGCACCATGCATCGCACTTTTAGTGGGTCTTAAAAGAGCGAGCATGAGAAAAGAAATGCGCTTTTCATAAAAAAGGAAGAGCAATGAAGGGAAAAAATTCAGCATGTTATAACGGACTGCGCGATTTTTTTGAGAAAGAGTATTTTTCTGTGCGAGAGTATGTTGTCATTTGTTTCCTCTCACTCATTATTGAACTGTAGAACAGGATTTTCTTTCTATCATCCTTGGGTAGCAAAGGGAAATTGACAGGGTGGTAGGATACACCCCTTTTTTTATCTCTCTGTGCACGTTTTGGAAAGTTATTGCAGTGTGTGTTTCGGTCTTGATTCCAGTTATGTTGATACTCTGCATCATATTGTGGCGTTTGTTGGTAAAAAATACTCGGAAATTGAAATAAATAAACCAGCAACGGGGTAAAATAACCGATCAAAAGGATCGGTATAAAAAAGGCGATAGAGAAAAAAGGGGTGATATTCTTGTCATGATATTTGTTCTCGTGCTTATGTTCGTGACAGTGTGGGTTGCTGTTATTCCCATGATGATTTTGGACCTTTATTATGGTGTCTTTAAGCAGGTGAGAACGTATCGCTGTTTAAGAAAAGAACTGAAAAGCGTTTTGAAAGAACAGGATACAGCGTTTGAGAAGTCATGAGAGGGGAAAAAATAATGAAGAAATTATGAGAGTTTCAATGTTTATAGGGATTGCTCTCTATACCATTTTTCCTCTGATATGTTTTGGTGCTCTTTATGGGTTGTCCTTAAACATTGCTCTAAATGGTGGTGTTGAGGATCGCATTGAGTGGAAGAAAAGCCGATTATGGACCATTGTTGATAAAAGGGAATAAGAGCCCGTGGGGTTTAGAGCCTAGAGTCAGCGTTTGGGACTTACTTTATCGTTTGAGACGTGAGGAAGGAACGGTTTTGCTTGTAGGGGCGTGCGGTATATGGGTTGTTTTTGTATTTTTAGGCGCTTTGTTCATCCAGTCTTTGAAATGAATCCTATTGAAGTGGGGATGCAGGGTCATTTTCTTGAAAATAGGAGAATTTTTAGGAAGAAAAAGCTGAATTGTGACTATTGTTTATAGATTGGCGTGGTTTGAAAATCTTCACTATTTGAGATGTGAGGAAGGTAAGAGGGTGGCAAGGTAGCAGGAATATTATAATTTTTATTATGACGTAAGCCATAACGGCCTGTGTACTTTTCTTTATTCCGGTGGTATTTGGGTTTTGCATCATCATAATGCGTAAATTGGAAAAAAGATCCAGAAACGAGAAGAGGCAATCTCTGTGTGAGAGCAAATAAGCTCTCTGTCACACGGGTCTTTTCAAAGAGTGAGAGGGGAATACATGAAGGAGCAAAATTGGACATCAGAGCAAGAAACGCATAAAGGAGCGCATTCTTTTTCGCTCCAGAAAGTGTTGCTCTCAGCAAAGGATTATAAAGTTATCTTTGCTATTGCTGTTGTCATTGTCATCTGGAACATGATTCTAGGAATACCAGATGTATTAAATTGGCAGCTGACAGGGTGGCAATATGTTGTGCATGCCGTTCTCCTTAAAACAACGGACATTATAATGGTCTGTGTCATTATTTTTATTCCGGTTATGTTACGGCTTCGCACCAAAGTGACGGGTGAGTTGTACAAAAATATTCAGAAACTAGAAGAAGCAATCTCTGTAGGAGAGCACATAAGCTCTCTGTCGCACGGGCTTTTTCAAAGACTGAGAGGGGAAAAATGAACAGTGATCCTATAGCCGTATTTCTATTAGATCCCGAGTTCTGGGTATTTATTGTTATTTGCATGATCATTATCATGCTTGTTTTAGCTCTTTATATCTCTGTCTTTAAACGGATGAAAATGAATTTCCAAGTGAAAGGTGAGCTGGAAAGAGTGCTTAAATAAAATGATCTTGCAACGCAGCAGTTTTGGAAAGATGAAGCCGTGGTGCAGGAGAGGTGTTTGCAACTAAAGGAAAAAGAGTTCTCTGCCGATTATGATGATGATGAAATTCTCACGATAGAAAGTGCAACAGGGCTTTTAAAAAGCTTGGGATGGTCGGTGGAAATCGAGGGAAAGGGAGATTATTTGGCAACCCTCTTTTTACCAGATCGCGAAGTGCAGTTTCTTTATAACGAGAAACGAGTGGAAGAGTTTTCGCCTTTTGATCGCGGACTTTTAATTATGAGCGGTATTTTTGCGGCGGCTTGTCAGACGATTAATCCTCATAATTCTGGGGTTGTGCCAACGGTATTTATGAATTTTGTACCCAATGGATTGGAAATTTTTGAAGAAAAAGTGAGCGCCCAGCGTTTAAAGAAAGCACTCGATAAAACTTTAAAATGGACAATGGAAGATGATTCTTTGCATGAAATGTTTCGCTCTCAATATCGTCTTCCCCCTTGGGAAAAAGACTCTTTATCTTGGGCACCGGATGATGACATAGAGCTCGCACCTTATGCTTTGCTGCATCTTGCTGCCCTTGCCTTGCTGGGCGATGTTGAGACTTTAGCTTCTTATGACGAAAGTTTTACGGCAGGGGAGAAGCTTGGCTTTGATGAAACCATTGAAAAAGTCCATTTGGAACGCGCGATGGTGATCGCTCAAGAAGTGAAAAGGGAAGGAAAGTTCAGTTACGATCTACTGGAACGGGTTGCTGAGAAGTGGTCCATAGCCATGGACTATCAGCTTTTCAGAGTAAGATCTCCTAATACGTGTAACCAAAAACGCGCTTTTCATAAAAAATTAGTCGAGGAGAAAAAACAAGAATTAAGGGAACAAGGATTTGATGTGAGTGATGAGCCATGCGTCTTTACAGCAGAAGGGGTAAAACATATCTCCTGATATTACTTATATTAAAGATGGTAAAATCGCAGTTATGGATATAAAAATTGATTAGTTTACTCTCCTGTTAAAGAAAAGCACTCTTATGTGAAAGCGTCTCAATCATGGCGCTTTCACATAAGAGCAAAATAAAGTGCTCGAAAAATCAAGAATAATAGCAAGATTTAAAAAAATAGACTGAAAATGGCTTGATCCTTAAGAATAGAGGCAAAAAATCGATTATAAATTCTGCTATCTTCTTAAAGACGGTCTCTTTGTTTTTGTTAGAAAAGGCTCATAAATTATCGCTTATTTAAATGGTATGGGGGAAGACCATTGACTAAAGCGCTATGGGGCAGGAGATAGGAGGAGAGCTTTCATCGTTTGAAATGTGAGGAGGGTAAAAAATGTTATTTTTGAAGGCGATGATATTTAGGCAATAAAAATAAAGATACAATAAAAATTAAACTAAAAAAGGCCCTATTTTAAAAGGGCCTTTTTATTTAAATTTTACATTATATACAAAATGTATATAATTTTACTTTGAGAAATTTTTGTATCCTATACTCTATTAGAAAACATTTGTATGAGATATATAATAATTGATCCTAAAAAACTAGCTATTGCATTCAATAAACTTTTTCCTTTTTCGTATATATCGTTTATGGATGCTTGTTCTGATGCGCTTCTATTATTTATTCTCAGTATACTCAATGTATCCGATGTGTTCCTTACTTGTTTAAAAAACTGTAAATTTGTTTTCTCAATAGTATAAGGAGCAACAATAGGAGAGGGTTGTTTATTGACTATACGATCAGATTTTTGAATCGCGAGAGCTAAACCACTTGTAATTGCCCCTGCTATGAAAAAATATCTGATATTCATAGTTTTTTCTCCTATATTTATTTCTATAAATAAATATCGATATGTATCATATATAAATTCGATTTAAATAACTATAGTAAAAATACAACAGTCATAAAAAAGAATAAAGTTTGTCTATATTTTGACAAAATTTACCCTTAATTGCCTTAATGAATTCTTTCAGATTCGATTTTATGAAGGCGTAAAAAAGTTTGAAAGCTCTGTAGATAAGTGGAATCCCGTAAGATGGGTGATACAATAGTTGCTAGAAAACTTCTTTTTTGTGCCTTTGACTAAGGATTCATAAAAATGAGGGTTCATAAAAATGAGATGCGATGAAAGTTGAGTAACCCCCGTGAAGGGAAGGATGCACTCTTTTGAAGGCAGAGTGCATCCTCTCACGGATTTGGATGCTGCCTTATGAGGGTTTGGGCAGTATCCCTTGAGGGGAAGGATGCACTCTTTTGAAGGCAGAGTGCATCC